>JANQIN010000101.1 GCA_028282145.1 Thermodesulfobacteriota bacterium
GCAACAGATCCTGCGGCAGACGGTGGCCGTAGACGGTCCGGAGGTAGTGGAGCTGTCCTTCCAGAGAGTTAGGCGCTGCTTCCAACGGTGCTTTCAGCCGTTGCCAGAGACGCTCCGGCGACGGGGCACCCGGAAGGTCGTACAGGTGCTGATCAATTTGATCCAGCAACGCGTGATAGCCGGTTTCCTGCTGCAGAGCCGCATCGTCATACAGAGGACGCACCTTTTTCAGCGCTGGATTGAGCTGCTGCAGTGCCAGAACAAACAGTTCGGCGACCAGGGGAAGCTCCTGGGTCGAAAGCTGTGCCAGGAACTGTTCGACCCGGGCTTCCTTCTTCAGGACGGGTGCCGGCGGATAATGATGGGAAAGGGCCCGGTAGATCTCGGGTAAGGGGTTCAGGGGGACCTCGACCGTATCGGCCAGAAGGTTGTGCCCTTCAAAGCGTGCGCCCCGTTCCTGGCAGTAGTCCTTGACCAGGAATTTGAGAATCCGATTGATCACCCCCCAGAGATGAAGCCAGCCCTCATGCAGATCGGCTTTGGGCAGATGATACTTCAACTGACGAGAGGTTAACCGGAGCAGGTATGACCGGGGACGGGTTGCCTGTTGTTGCAGTTCCTCCCATAGGTCGTAAATCTGCAGACCCGGGCGGGAGGATTGAACGCCCAGCAGGAAATAGTCATCAGCGGGTTGTCTGTCCTTCATGAAATCTCCGCAGGATTGTATTGCATCTCACGCAGGCACCCGGCCGCCTCTTCAGGCGCCACGGGATTCACCCAGCCTCCCAGAACAGTTGCTAAGCCGTCCGGAGGAGCCAGTCGCGGGATCAGGGTAAACTGCCAGTGGCTATCCCAGGCCAGGGAATGCCAGTAGTCGGGCCGCCCCGGACGAGTATGGGGCGGCGGGGCGGTGTGCAGTATCAGTTGCCAGTCCGGATTTTCCAGTGCCAGATTGAGCCGTCCGATCGCCTGTTTGAGTATGGCGGCCAGCGAGGGCAACTGGGAGTCGGTCAAGGCGGTAAAATCGTGCTGATGGTTCAGGGGTAGCAGGCTCAGTTCAAACGGGAAGCGGGACGCGAACGGCGCCAGAAGAATGAAGGTGCCGTCGTCCAGGACAATGCGTTCTTTGTTCTCCCGCTCCTGGGCCAGGATGTCGCACTGAAGGCAGCGTTCATGTTGCCGGAAATAGGTACGGCAGGCTTCGAGACGGGTGCGCATTTCGGGCGTGGGGACGGCCAGACCCAACAGGTGGGTGTGACTGTGGGTCAAGCGAGCTCCGGCAGTGGTCCCCTGATTTTTGACCAGGGTGAAGTGACGCAACCGGAAATCGCCACGCAGATCCAGAAAACGGCCGCGAACGGTTTTCAGCCAGAGGACCAGATGGTCGATCGACAGTTGGTCCAATCGGGTCTCGTGGTCCGGACAATCGATCAGTATCTCGTGTGCACCGACAGCGGCAATACGGCTGTAGATGCCGTCCCGGTGATTGGACCAGGTATGGCCGACGCTGACCATCGGTCTGGGGCTGGGGATGACCCGGAGCTGCCAGCCCTTGTCGCTCTTTCCGGGTTCGGAATAAATTTCCTGTGGGGTCAGGGATTCATTGCCGGGGCAAAAGGGACAATCGGCCGTCGTCTCGGAGGCGGGTTGCAGATCGTCCCGGCACTGGCCGCGGTGGCTGGCGTGGAGTGCCCAGCATCGTCTCAGAGGGTCCCAACGAAAATCGGTCATCTGTTCCTCCCCTTAAGCCAGCCAGTAAGGGGCCGCTGGGGACCAGGGAAGACGCACAGGGCCTTCGGCCGGCCAACGGCCGGTCTCCTGCCCATTCTGTGAACTGTGAACCGACAGAACCATCTCCTGCCTCTCTTTCAGGGCATATTTCCGTAGAGCTTCGACAGGAAGGGCCAGTTCAAGACAGTCACCCGCAGCGCACTCGGTAGGATGGGGCGTGCCATTGCTGTCGGTCCAATGAGCCGTTTCTTCCCCGGGGCGGCAGAAGATCTGGAACTGACCCTCTTCGCCGATACGAAGGCTGAGTTCCTGCTGCAGCAACTGGGTCAGGTCCGATTCGTTGCAAGGGACAAGGCGCAGGAAAAATAGGTTTCCGTCAGTCCCGAAAAACAGTTCTTTCCAGCCGAGTTGTTCACTGTGCATGGCACCACTGCCGATCAGGGGGGCATGCCCGGCACCTCGCCATTCGAGAAAGCTGCTGACCTTGCCGTCGATGGTACAGCGAACCGGACCGAAGGGCGGATGAATCCGCTGCTGCGCCTGGACCTGTTTGATCGGCCGGTGCAGGGCCTGCGGCTCGTCCAGTCCGGCCTGCCGATAGGCCGCTTGCAGATGTCGGCGGAACAGCAGGTCAAACAGAGCCGCTTGGGCGGTACTGTGATCGTCGCCGTACCACCAGAACCAGTCACTGCCTTCGGCGCGCAACAGGGCCGTATGAATTTCCCGCGCTTCAGACGTCTTTTCTGCCAGCGCCGATGCAAGGTCTTTTCGGGCGATCTGCAGCAGTTGCCAGGCGGTGTTTTCCTCCGGATGGCCGATCCAGATCCCGAAGTTGGCATTGATCCAGCTTCCCGGACGCAATCGCTTCAGGGGTTGGGGGCGGGTCGAGGCAATGCCCTGACCGACAGTCACCGGATTGAGAAGAAGGGAGTCATTCAGCCGGTGATACAGAGCTGTCAGGAACGGATAACCGTTGTCCCGGTACCTTTCCCAGCAGTTCTCCCCATCAAGGATCAGGGTGATCAGGCCGCCCGGTGCGGTTCGTGCGACACCTTCCAGGCGCCCAATCAGGTCCTGCACGGCGCGTTCCGGGTCCCAGTCGGCGTACAGGAAGCCGATGCGATCCGAAAGTTCCCGATCCCGGAAAACGATGGGGAGCCCTTCGAACGACCAAGGCCGATAGAGTTGACGTCGGTCGGTCAGACCTTGTTCGATCGACTTCTGAAGAATTCCTTCGTCACTCGCAGCCCAGCAGACCCTGGCTTCGGCGAGGAGTCGCAAGGCCGCTTCACTGACGGAACCTTCAGCGGGCCACATCCCCCGAGGGCGTTCTCCCAGTGCGGCATTGGCCAGTTCCGTGGCTCGTTGCACCTGGAGGCGTGCATCCTCCGGGAAGGAAAAGGCCGGGTCGGGAAGCGGCTCACCCGTACTGGCCTGATGGGCGACATCGCTGTCAATCAACAGGGGCAGGATCGGGTGGGTGTAAGGTGTCAGAGATATCTCGATGCGGCCTTCCTGCTCCAGTTGGCGATAGAGCTCCAGGACGCCGGCGACCTCGTTTTTACACAGGTCCAGCAGTTGTTGTTTGTCGTCCTCGGAAAAAAGCCGCTGCCGTTCCATCAACTGAGAAAGCAGAGGATTGTCCCGCCGCAGAGTGTAACCCGTCCAGGAAAGGAGGAACCAGACCTGCAGGTCGCGCAGATCCTGGTCGGAAAAGGCTTCGGCACCGCTATGCCGCCTTTCGGCCAGTTCCCGGTATCTCGGGTAAGGCTGGATATGTCGATCCCGGTGTACAGAGAAGAACTGGTCCACCACCTCGTGGCGTTCTGCGGGGGTGAGCTCCTCCGGAGTTGTCTCGGCCAGCCGCAACCAACGATCGTTGGCGGTTCCGTCGGCATATCGCTGCATCTGCTCAATCAGGGTCGGAACCAGATTGAAGGTGGCCGTTGCTCCCGGCACCTCCGCCAGGGTCCGGAGCATCTCCCCATAGTCCTTGACCGCGTGAAGCCAGGTCCAGGGCATGAGGGTCTCCCCGGAAACCGGATCAAAATAGTCCGGCTGGTGCATGTGCCACAGGATGGCGACGTTCAGAGGGACTTGGCTCACTGCTCGCGAATCTCCTGCATCCAGGTCTCTACATGCTCTCGATAGGTGTTTAACAGTTTATCCGCTTGAGCAGATTCTTCCGCTTCTGTCACCAGGTGAACCACCGGGCGCGTCGCATCGGGGACGACCAGCGCCCAGCCTTCGGGATAGAGAATCTTGACCCCATCGAGGAAGCTGGCCTCTTTGTCCGCAGCATGCTCACTGAGACGGCGCATGATACCGCCCTTGAACTGCCAGCTGCAGGGGAGTTCGATTTGCCGGTAGGCCTTCCAATTCAGCTGGCGGCGTATGGTGTCGAGGGTGGTGTTCTGGGTGGCGAGAAGCTCCAGCGTTTTGGCGATAGTATAGAGGCCATCGCCGCAGGGCTGGAAACGAGGAAAGATATAACGCCCGTCCATGGTGCCTGCCATCTGCACCCTGGTGTTTCGGGTGGCTTCGATGATGGTTCTGTCATCGTTTTTGACCCGGGTGACACTCATCCCGAGCTGGTGGGCCGAACTGTCGATACTGTGCGGTGCGGGTGTGGGAAGGACCAACTGGCCCTCCTTGGAGCTTCGGCTGGTCAGTTCTGCCAGAATGGCCAGTGATTCGAAATCCTCCAGTACGCGGCCTTTTTCGTCGACCAGAGTGAGCCGTTCACCGGAGGGGCCGAGAATAAAGCCGGCCTGGGCTTCCAACGTCACAACGATTCGCGACAGCTGGTCAAGGCTCCGTGCGCGTCGCTCCTCCGCATTGGGCCGGGGAGTTTCATCGACATGGCTGTTCAGCTCAATGACTTCGCACCCCAGTTCGATCAACAAGTCGGGCAGAACCTCCGCGGCTGCCGAATGGTTGAGGTCGATCACCACCTTGGGAGCGGCCTTTTCAATAGCGTCGCGATCAAGGGAGCGCAGGAAGCCCTCCTTGTAGAAACGGGGAAGGTTCCCGAGGTCGGAAAGGCCCCCGGGCTCGGCAAAATGGGCCCGGCGGAAATTCTCTTTAAAGAAAACCCGTTCGATGGTCTTGGTGGTGTTGGTGCTGATCGCCAGGCTTTCTCCATCGTAAAAGACGATTTCGGTGAGATTCGGGTCGCTTTCGGACTGGCGGAAATGGACACCGCCGACTTCACCGAAGGTCGCCAGCTTGTAGCGAAGGACCGGCATCGGAATACACTTGGCGTCGCGAACATTGACACCGGCGGAAAGGAGCCCCCCGGCAAAGGCCCGCTTCAGCATCCGGGAAGAGCGAAAAGCATCGCGGCCGATCAGGATCGAGCTGTCTTTGGGCAGGGTCGAACCGTAGGCCGCACCGAGCTTGGCGACAAACTCGGGGGTCAGCTCGATATTGGTCAGCCCTTTGACCTGGTTCCCTTCAAAGAGGCTTTTACGCCACTTTTCACCCCAGATCAGGTTGTTGGTTACGACGGCGCCGCCTTCGATCACCTTTTGGGGCCAGACCTTCACGTCCTGTTTGACCAGGGCACCGGCACCGACATTGGTGGCATCGGCAATGACAGCACCGTCCTCGATCATAGCCTTAGTGCCGATGCGGGTGCTGTGGCCACAGACGGCGTTCTGGATATGGGCGTGCTTGTTGACGTAGACGTTGTCCCACAGGATGGCGTTTTCCAGCGTGACGCCGCTGTCGATAATGCAATTTCGACCGACAACGCAGTTTTTGAGCCGTGCCTTGCCGAGAACCCGGGTATTGTCTCCGAGAACCACCATCCCCTGGAGTTCTTCCAGACAATCGGAATCCAGGTCGGTTTCCTGGCCGACATAGATCTGGCTTTCTTCACCCTTGGCTGTCTGATCCAATTGCAGTTGAACCTTGCCGGAGAAAACATCGCGGCAGGCTTCCAGGTAGGCAGCCGGGTTGCCGATGTCCTGCCAATAGCCCTCCAGCTTGCAGCCGAATAGGGGGCGCTTCTGTTCCAGTAACAGGGGAAAGATGTCCTGTGACCAGTCCCGGTTTTCCCCGTCGGGGATGAGATCCAGAACCTCCGGCTCCAGGATATAGATCCCGGTGTTGATCGTGTCGGAGAAAACTTCGCCCCAACCCGGTTTTTCCAGAAACTTGGTAATTTGTCCCTCTTTATCGGTAATAACCACTCCGAACTGGAGCGGGTCGGTCACGCTGGTGAGGGTGATGGTCGCGATCGCCTTTTGCTGCTTATGGTAGTCGATGACCTTGGACAGATCGAAATCGGTCAGCAGGTCGCCGCTGATAATCATGAAACGGTCATCCAGGTGCCGAGCCGCGGCTTTGACCGCTCCGGCGGTGCCGAAATCCTGCAGAGGGGTGACATAGGTAATCTTGACACCGAATTCACTGCCGTCTCCAAAATAGTGCTTGATGACCTCCGGCTGATGGTACAGCAACAGAACCAACTCGGTAATGCCGTGTTTTTTCAGAAGGTCAACGATATGGAGCATGATCGGCCGGTTGAACAGCGGGATCATCGGTTTGGGAAGATTGATGGTCAGTGGGTGGATGCGGGTGCCAAACCCGCCAGCCATAATGACGGCTTTCATTAAATACCCTCCTGGAGGTGGTTATTGAGTGGCGCGTTAGAGACTTGTTAGCCCCCTTTTGTAGGGGGCTCATGTTAACAGAGTGTGAAGCGCTCCCTGCTAGCCGAGAAAACGACGGATTTCCTGTTTCAGGGGATCCAGGTTGGCGCTTTTCACCACGTAGGCGTTGGCCTGCCAGGAGGCGAGATCCTCCTGATAACAACTGTAAGCGGAGCAGAGGATAACCGGCAGATTGCGGTCCCGCTGTGCGATCGTGTTGAGAAGTTCCAACCCGTTATGTTCTCCAAGCTGGATGTCGAGGATAACCAGGTCTATGTCACCTTTGGCCAGTATGGCCAGGGCCTGCTCAGGGTTAGCGGCCGTTTCGATCTGGTAGCCTTCAGCCTCCAGCGTCCCGCGGTACAGGGTTCGAAGATCGGGTTCGTCATCAACAATCAATAGGCGCGGCATGGGGTCTCCTTGAATTTCAATCTGCAACCTTAGAAATGTACCATTATACGAGCGTTTTGCAATGTAGATTCCCTTGTCCGCTTCGCGTGGAACTGGCATGATGGAGCCTATGCAAAAGCGTTATTTTTTATTTTCTGAAGACCTCAAGAAACGATTCGGCGGGAGGGTTCACAAAATCTCGGTCGATGCCGGTTTCGGTTGCCCCATACGGCCACAGGGGCGACAGGGGGGTGGTTGTATTTTCTGTGACCCGGGGGGCTCGGGAGCCGTGGGAATCGAAAGGCAGCTGCCGATCCGGGAACAGATTGAACAGGGCAAAGAAGTGATGCGGCGAAAATACAAGGCCCGACAGTTTATGGCCTATTTTCAACCCTTTTCCAACACCTATGCCCCTGTGGAGCACTTACGAAGCTGTTATGAAGAGGCCCTCAGAGTCCCGGATGTTGTCGGCCTTTCTGTTGGGACCCGCCCCGATTGCCTGCCGCCAGAGGTGCTGGACCTTCTGTCGGAATACCATAGGAGGACCTTCTTCTGGCTGGAGCTGGGTCTGCAGACGATCCATGATACCAGCCTGCAGCAACTTCGGCGAGGCCACGATTACAATACCTTTCTCTCGGCCTACCAGGCGGCGAGGGAGCGGGGGATACGGGTCTGTGTCCACCTGATCCTCGGTCTACCGGGAGAGAGCCGGGAAACAATGTTGGAAACGATTGATGAAATGGCCCGTTTGAAGGTCCCCGGTGTGAAGTTGCATCTGCTTCATGTCCTGCAAGGAACGGAGCTGGGGCAGCGCTATGAGCAGGGAGAGGTTCAAGTATTGGAAATGCGGGAGTATATCGATCTGGTGGTTGACGTGATTGAACGGTTGCATCCGGAAACGTTAATCCATCGTCTGACGGGTGATGGCCCGCGGGATCAGTTGCTGGCGCCGCTTTGGTCTTTGAAGAAATGGGAAGTCCTTAACGCGATTGACAGCGCTTTGACCCTGAGAGAAAGCCGGCAGGGCGACCGATGCCGTTACGTATAGAAGAACGGCAGAACGTTGGTGGAGGGCTCAGTCTTTTGCGGCCTGACCCGCGACGAGGCTGGCGGGCTGAATCTTGGCCGTTCCTTGGGGCAGCTCGGCCCCGCTCCAGGAAAACATTAGCAAAGAAGCCCAAAGCACACTGATGAGAAGTACACAGACCCGGAACATGGTCGGTAAAGTAGCAAAAGGTTCCGGGAAACGCCAATTAAATATTTCAAATGTTTAGTGTTTTCCGCCTCTTGTTTCCTTGAAGGAGGCTGTGCTAGTTTGAGCACCGTTTCCGATCCTTTCGGGGTGTTCAGATCATTTACCTTTCGATCGATAGAGTACGGCTCCTTTCCATGAATCTTTCGGGCTTAAACCCTCAGCAACGGCAGGCGGTGGAAACCACGGAGGGGCCCCTGCTTCTTCTGGCCGGCGCCGGCTCCGGCAAGACCCGTGTCATCACCTTTCGCATTGCTCATCTGGCCAAAACACTGGGAATACCGCCCGAGGGGATCCTTGCCGTGACCTTTACCAACAAGGCGGCCCGCGAGATGCAGGAACGCGTCGCAGGCCTGGTCGGTCAGGAGGCCGCACGAAAGATGGTGATTTCGACCTTCCACAGTCTGGCAGTGCGCATTCTGAAGGCCGACATCCACCGGCTGGGATTTAAACGGAACTTCTCCATCTATGATGCCGCCGATCAGGCGCGCCTGGTTCGTGATCTGATGCAGGACCTTCTTCCGCCAGGGGGCAAAGCCGATCCGGACCCGGTGCTGTGGCAGATTTCTTCGGCCAAAAATCGTCTGATCGGACCGGAAGATTTTTCACCGATCAGCGGCAACGAGCTGTCCCAGATCACCGCCACAGTCTATCCCCGGTACCAGAAGCGGTTGAAGGCCCACAACGCGGTTGATTTTGACGACCTGCTGATGCTGGCGGTCAGGCTGTTGCAGGAATATCCCGATCTTCTGGAACGCTACCGACAGCGGTTCCGCTACCTGATGGTCGACGAATACCAGGACACCAATCCGGTCCAGTACCGGATGTTACGGCTGCTGGCGGACGGGCACCGCAACCTCTGTGTCGTCGGAGATGACGATCAGTCGATTTACGGCTGGCGGGGTGCGGACCTGGGGAATATCCTCGACTTTGAAAAGGACTTCCCCGGGACCACGGTGATCAAGCTGGAACAGAACTACCGATCCACCGGCGCTATCCTGGAAGCGGCCAATGCGGTGATCCTCAACAACAGTCGGCGTAAGGCCAAAAAACTCTGGTCAGCCGGAGGGAGGGGAGCGCTGCTGGAGCTGCATCGCCTGGAGAATGACGACGAGGAAGTGCGCACGATCGCCGATTGGATTCAGGCCGAACGCTTCCGAAGCAAAAGGCCGTACAGGGATTTTGCCATCCTGTACCGGACCAACGCCCAGTCACGGCCGTTTGAGGAGGTTTTGCGGTATGAGAACATCCCCTACGTTCTCATCGGTGGACAACAGT
>JANQIN010000152.1 GCA_028282145.1 Thermodesulfobacteriota bacterium
CTTTGCTGACCTTTCTGGGGGTTGGCTTTTACGGCCTTCAACTTAACCTGACCGACCCGGCCCGGCCTTTGGTCCACATGCTGACCGTCCTGCTAGCGATCCGGCAAGTGACCGAACCGACCGGGCGTCATCTGTTACAGACCTTTATCCTCAGCCTGATCCTGCTGTCCGGCTCCTCTTTGCTGTCGCTCAGCCTTTGGTTCCTGCCGGCCCTAATCGCCCAGGTTATTCTGATTAGTCTCGGCCTGGTACTGCTCAGCTTCCACCAACGGGCCCCCAAATTGGTGCTGTCGACCGGCGATACCCGACGGGTCTGGACCACCGCCCTCTGGCTTCCCAGCGGCGCTCTGGTACTGATGGTCTTCTTTTTCTTTCTTTTGCCCCGCACCCAGTACCCTTTATGGAGCCGTTTCAACCCGCCGGATCGGGCCCAGACCGGGTACAGCGATCGGGTCGAAGCCGGTCGAGATTCCGCTGTGATCGAACGTGCCGAGGTGGTTCTTCGAGCGGAAATGTCCCAGGTCGGTCCGGCAGACCTTTACTGGCGGGGGACGGTGCTGGATCAGTTTGACGGGCGGGTTTGGACGCGTAGTCGCACACTTGAAGGACAGGACCGGGTATCGGGCGGGGTTCCTTTTTCGGTCATCCTCTATCAACGCCCCGGTGAAGCACCGGTCCTCTTTACCCTGGATCGCCCCCTGTCCACCAACGACCGGTTGATTGGTCAATACCCCGGGCGGGTGTTCGCACCCCAACCCAGAGCACGGAATAAGCGTCTCGCCATTACCATGGAAAGTCGTCTGGGAGGCCGACTTCTTCCATCGGACTCCCTTCAAACGGGATATTTAGTCGTTCCCCCTTCTGTGCCGGAGGAGATTCGAAACCTCGCCCGCCAGATCGGCACTGAGGGTCCTCCGGCCCAAAGGATCAGCCGACTGGAAGCCTATTTCCGGCAGGGGAACTATCGCTATGTCACCGAACAGCTGCCCTCCGGAGAACAACCATTGCGCCAGTTCCTGTTGGAGCAAAAGGCCGGGCATTGCGAATATTTTGCCAGCAGTTTCGCCCTGCTGCTTCGGCTGCAGGGGATTCCGTCCCGCTTGGTCGGCGGATTTTATGGCGGTGAATACAACGCTCTCGGAGGCTATTATCTGGTACGGGAATCGATGGCCCACGTCTGGGTCGAAGCTCTTCTGCCCAGGGAAGGCTGGGTCCGGATCGACCCCAGCACCTTTGCCATCAACGCCGGCGACACCATTATCGACCCGCGAACCAATCCTCTACCTCTGTCGACTCGTCTGATCGATACCGTCAATTACCTGTGGAACCGATCGGTCATTACTTACGACCTGGACCGCCAGATCCGTTCGGCGCGGCAATTGCGCGACTGGGGACGAACCTACGGTCAATGGCTCCGTCGGACCGGTGGGACGATCGCCATCGTCGTCGGGCTCTTTGTCCTCTGGCGATTGCGTCCACAACGATGGCGGACACACCGGGAGCCGCTCGGTCGCCTTTATCGACAGGCCCTCCATCGCGCCGGCTTGCAGGAAGAGACTCTGGTTCCGGGACTTTCCCTCAACGAACTCGGTCAAACCTGGAAAGGGGCCGGTTTAAAGGAGTTTCTGAGCCTCTACCAGAGGGTTCTCTACCGGGAAGAGCCACTGACTCCGGCGGTGCTTAAGGAACTGCAGCAACGTTTGAAGAGAATAAAAAAATTGCCCACCCCCATGGAAGGGGTGGGCCTAGGAAAAGGAGGTCGAGTGACGTGAAGTTCTCGTTGCATGAAGGTGAAAGCTGGTTACCTTCGGGGTTTTGGAGAGGAGTGCAACGTCTCTTTTGTTCGCTCGATTGCTTTAGTAATAGAGCAAGAGGGGTGCCAACTCTGCAAACCGCTTGAAATCGGCCTTTTTCGGTTTAAAGCCTGTTCACGCCCTCCATTTTCGGAAATTTTCTTTCCACCCTGACCGCTTCATTGCCAAATAGCTTTCCTTTTCCCTCAGGCCGGCTGGGGCAGAGCCTGCTGTCCCCAGGCCGGACTCTCCTGGGCCGGTGTTGGCGCCGAAGCCGATGAGATGGCCCGACGGGTTGCCGGCGCCTCCAGCACAAACCGGGACAGCATCTGCCGGAGGAACTGCGCCTGAGAGGCCAGTTCTTCGGCCGCTGCAGCGCTTTCTTCCGCCACCGCAGTGTTCTGCTGGACCACCTGATCGATCTGATCCAATCCGGAACCGACAGTCTGGATACGTTCCGACTGGGTCTGACTGTCGACACTCATTCCTTTCACCATTTCGGCGACCTCGCTGACGCCGCTGACGATACTGTTAAGCGCCTCGGCAGTGTCACTTGCGATCCGGCTGCCGCCCTCGGTCTTCTGCACCGTGCCGGCGATCAGCTCGGCGGTCTCGGCCGCCGCCTTCGCACTGCGCGCCGCCAGATTCCGAACCTCTTCCGCCACCACGGCAAACCCCTTGCCATGCTGGCCGGCCCGGGCCGCCTCCACCGCTGCGTTCAGCGCCAGCAGATTGGTCTGGAAGGCGATCTCGTCGATGGTCTTGATAATGCGGGAGATATCCTCCCCCGCCTGGCTGATCTCCGCCATGGCCTGCGTCATCTGGGTCATCTGCTGCTGTCCATCGGCGGCCGCATCGTTGACCGCCTGGACCCGACGACTGACATCGGACGCTTTTTCCGCACCGGTGCTGATCTGACCACCGAGCTCGTTCATGGTGCTGTTGATCTCCTCCAACGAACTCGCCGATTCGGTCGCCCCTTGAGACAGGGTCTGGGCGGTATCGCTGACCTGAGCCGCCCCGCCGGAGATCTGTTCGCCGCTCTGATGGATCTGCGCCATCACCTCGTTCAACGCTTCATTGGCTTCGCCCAGCGGTCGCCGGATCAGCCCCTGGGCACGGAAGGTAAAATCGCCCTTGGCCAGTCTCTGAAAGGCGGCAAGAACCTCATCCTGCAGACTGTCGGCAAAAGCATCGATCTCTCGGGCCACCGTACCGAACTCGTCTCGGCGTTCCAGCTTCAGCCGGGAAGACAGATCCCCCTTGCCAAGGCTTTCCATCATGCCAACAATCTGCTTCAACGGCCTGCAGCAACAACGCGCCACCAACCCGGTAAAGAGAAAGGCAAAAACGATGGCCAGCGCAATGGCCCCCGCTGTCCAGTAAAGGATCGATGCGAGTTCGGCCTCCACATCGTCGAGATAAAGCCCGGCTCCGATGATCCAGTTCCACTCCGGTAACAGCTTAACGTAGGACAGTTTGCGGACGGGTTCGTCCGACTCCGGCTTCGCCCAGCGGTAGGGGACAAAACCGGCTCCCCCCGATTTCACCACGTTCGTCATTTCCACAAAAAGGGCGACACCGTCCGGGTCTTTCACACTGGACAAATCCTTACCGTCCAGTTGCGGCTTCTTCGGATGCATCACCATCTTCGGACCGGTATCGTTGATCCAAAAGTAATTATTTCCTTCGAACCGCATCCCCTTGACCGCCGCCATGGCTTTGGATTGCGCCTCCTCCAGAGACAGTTCGCCCGTTCTGGCCCGTTCTGAAAAATGCTTTACCAGGCTCCAGCTGGCCTCCACAGCATTCTCAACCGCCTGCCGCTTTCCGGCATAAAGGCTGTCCCGGGATTTCAGATACATCCAACCGATTGTCAGGGAAAAGACAATCGAAATAACCGCACAGAGTACCGCAATCTTCGTCGCCAGCTTCCAGTTCTTCACGCGTACCTCCTCTTCCATTCTGTTGAATGATCGCCACAAACGCATAAGAACAAACCCGATCAAAGCAATAGGGTATATTTCATAACAATGAGATTAATGATAACTAATAAAATAAAATAAGCAACTGTTTTTTAAGGGAAACTTTTGTTGACAAGGCTGCGTGTGAATTTGCCGGGGAAAGAAAAAATATGACTAAATCGGTAAGAAAAAGCCCGCATCAACCGGAGGTCGATACAGGCCGCGAAGATCATTAAAGAAAATTATTGTTGATTTATTCGAGCTTGTAGTCCTTGAGCTTTTTCCGCAAGGTTGGCCGGGTTATCCCCAGCACTTCGGCCGTTTTGGTCCGATTCCCGCCGGTCTGGTCCAAGGCACGCCGAATCGCTTCCCGTTCCAGGTCTTTCAGCGTGCCTCCCTGCACCGAAACCCGGGGTGCCGGCGCCTCCCCTTCGGGACGGAGGGCCGGAGGCAGTTCCTGTTCGGTAATCTGCTCTCCCAGGCAGAGGATCACCGCCCGCTCGATGGTGTTTTCCAGTTCCCGGATATTGCCCGGCCAGGCGTAACTCACCATCCGGTCCATGGCGGTACCGTCGATCCCCCGAATGTCTTTCCGGTTCTTTTCCCGATAGACCTGCAGGAAATGTTGCACCAGCAAGGGGATATCGTCGGGACGGTCGCTCAGTGAGGGCAATTCAATCGGTACGACATTGAGGCGGAAGAACAGGTCCTGGCGGAATTCGCCGGTCTCCACCATCCGGGCCAGATTCTTGTGTGTCGCGGCCAGCAGCCGTACGTCGACCTTGATCGTTTCGGCACCGCCGAGCCGTTCGAACTCCCCTTCCTGCAGCACCCGCAGAATTTTAGCCTGGGTAGGCAGCGACAGGTCCCCGATCTCGTCCAGAAAGAGGGTCCCGTTGTGGGCCAGTTCAAAC
>JANQIN010000191.1 GCA_028282145.1 Thermodesulfobacteriota bacterium
CCCAGGATCACGAAGATCAGCAGAGCGGCGACCAACAGACCAACAAGCCCGACCAGTACACCGATCCAGGCGCTGGAGGACTGTCCCTCGTTGATCTGGCCGGCAATGGCGATTTTGGCCTGACTCAGCTGGTCGAGCTGATAGCGGAGATAGAAGACACCGGCCAGATCGCCTTCCTTGGCGTCATGACAATCCAGACAGGGGGTGCTGAAACGTTTGGAGCGAAGCAGAAGCAAGGTCTCGCCCTGCTCTTCGCGATGGGTCTTGCCACCGGCGGAGACGGCGGAACCGAACGCCGCTTGCTCGAGCGTGGTACCGACCTTGGCCGACTGGCTAGTGTAGTTGATTTCGCCCGAAGGGCTGGCGAGGCCGACCTCCTGGATATGGGGAACGGTCCCCAACTTGTCCAACAGGTTCTGGAACAGCTCCATCTCGCCGCGCTCGACGGTACTGTTGGCACCGACCTCCAGGCCGGCAAAGATCGATTCGGCCGATTCATGGACCGAATCTGACAACTCTTTTTCGGAAAAAGAGCCGGTGCGATTCAGAACCGAACGAACCTGAAACGCATTGATCAGCGTGCTGGCGGAAAAAACCACCGCCAATGCCAGGGTCAGATACCCTGCAACCTTCCATTGAATGCCCATGCGCCGTACCTCCATAGCGGGAAAGAAAAGGGCGTTGGCAGGTTGCGGCATTGAATCGGCAGCCGAAAGTATCTTTAAGAGATACCCGCATTAGATCTTGTCTGGGGAGGAGAGGGCCGCTCCGGCACAACTATGTCACTGTTGTTAAAGCCGGAACCTTAATGGCTTCTAAAAATTAAATCAAGCTAATTCTGAAAAAATAACTGGGGAACCCATTGTATTTAAACGCACATTTTGAATGGACCAGACAGGTGCAAAGCAAAACCAGGCCAGGTGACTTGCCGGACGGGGCGAGTAGGGCAATCACGATGGGGCGTCTTTGTCATCAGACGATTCAGTTGGGGACTGAAGGTGGTGCCTCTCTGCGGGGGCCGCGCCGTCTGCGCCCCCGCCGGCGGTTGGGGCCGCCTTTGCTCTTTGATTGGCCGGTCCCCTCCAACGCCTCCTGCCAGTTGGCCAGAAGGTCCTTGTGATCGTCGCAGGCCTCGGACCAGAGAGCCAGGAGCTCGATCGCCTGCTTGGTCCCCGGATTCCGCAGGAACCGCCCTTCACCCCGGATTCCGCGGCCGCGGAGTAACCGCCACAGTCCGATCAGCAGGTCCCGCGCCTGGGCCCGGATTCCTGCGGCCATGGAGAAATGCCGGGTATGAGGTGAGACGGAATGGCTGGACGCATGGACCGCCTCCATGATCGCCGTTTCCCGGGCCGGAGGACAACTGGCCAGAAAACCGGTTAGATACAGCAGCACCAGGATATCGTATTCGTGGGTCGGACGACCGTTGCGGGTCAGGTTGTCGTACCGTTCCAACAAGGCCAGGGTCGGTTCATCCAGTTCATAATCGGGGATCAGGAACGGCAGCAGGCCGGTCTCCTGACAAGCCTGAAAAACCTTTCCCGCCACATGATGGCGGAAGAGCTCCAGGATTTCATCGCGTACGCGGGCTCGCGCAGCCTCCAGCAACAGGGACGCCTTCTCCCGGATGGCTTTCTCCGCACTTTCTTCCAGAGAAAAGTCGAGACGTGCGGCAAATTCGAGGGCCCGCAGCATCCGCACCGGATCTTCGGTAAAACGAATCTGCGGATCGCCGATCACACGGAGCTGTTTCTGCTCCAGATCCTCCAGTCCGCCGACATAGTCGAGAACGGAGAAGTCCGAGATATCGTAAAAAAGGGCGTTGATAGTAAAGTCCCGTCGAAAGGCATCCTCACGAGGGTCGCCGAAGACGTTCTGTACAAAATGGAAATGATCATCCGGATCGTCGGGCAGTTCTTCCGGCTTGGGGTGACGCCGGAAGGTGGCGACTTCGATCACCTTGTCTTTGCCGAAACGGATATGGGCCAGACGGAAGCGCCGTCCCACCAGCCAGCAGTTGCGGAACAACTTCTTGACCTGATCGGGGGTGGCATCGGTTCCGACATCAAAATCCTTGGGGGTCCGGCCCAGCAGAAGGTCACGGACACTGCCTCCGACCAGATAGGCCTTGAAGCCGTTGCGATGCAGGCGATACAGAACTTTCAACGTGTCCGGGTCGATCTGCTGGCGGGAGATGCCGTGTTCTTCACGGGAGATGCGGCGGGGTGGTGTTTCGGTCTCTGGGCTCAACGTCTTTCCTCGGCTGAAAATTGGGTGCAACTATAGCACAGTCTATCGCAGAACACAGCGAAGAACCGCCAGGGTACCCTCGCAATAGGTTTTTGCAAGCCTCCCTCAAGAGCCTCTTGCAAAAAGTCTGGATCGTCATGAGATCGAGCGAAAACGCTCTGCGCAAGGATGACGCCGGAAGCGTAGCCCTAGCTACCCTGAGGACGATTTTGTGACGAAGACACCGCGAAGGGCATTTGCAGCCGATCGAAATAGATTTACGACTTTTGCAGGAGGCTCTCACAATTGCGCTTTTGCGTGAAGTTGCCTAAAGTGCCCCTATGATGTCGAAACAACCCGACCTTCTGGTCATTCTCGGCCCTACCGCTTCCGGTAAAACGACACTCGGCGTGGAACTGGCCCGACGGTTGGATGGTGAGATCCTTTCGGCGGACTCCCGTCAGGTTTTTCGGGGTATGGACCTGGGCACCGGTAAGGACCTGGAAGAGTACGGTGAGGTTCCTTATCACCTGATCGATCTGCAGGATGCCGGCACCGAGTTCAGCGTCTTTGATTTCCAGCAGACCTGTTACAAAGGGATCGTCGATATTCGACTGCGCAGCCGGTTTCCGCTGCTTGTCGGCGGAACCGCTCTCTACCTGCAATCGGTGCTGCAGAACTACTGCCTGGTACCGGTTGCGGAGAATCCGGAACTTCGCGCCGAACTGGCCCCGCTGCCGCTGGAAGAGTTACAGCAGCGTCTGCTCCGTCTCAAACCGGCCCAGCACAACTCCACAGATCTTAAACTGCGAGACCGATTAGTACGTGCTATCGAAATCGCTGAAGGGGAACGACAGCTTCCCCCACCGCCACCCGCACCACCGATTCATCCGTTGGTTTTGGGTATTCATTTCGACCCCGAAACCTTGCGGCAACGGATTCGCCTCAGATTACAACAGCGGATCGATGCCGGAATGATCGACGAAGCCCGCCGGCTTAAATCCCAAGGGGTATCGGGTGCCCGGCTCGACTACTACGGTCTGGAATACCGCTTCCTGAACCGCTACCTGGAAGGAGAACTGTCCCTGGAGGAGATGACGACCCAACTCAGTCATTCCATTGCCCGGTTTGCCAAACAACAACGCAGCTGGTTCCGCCGCATGGAGCGCGAAGGCATTCGCATCCATTGGCTGGACGGAGACAATCCATTGGTTGATCAAGCCTGGGCCGTTCTGCAACGTGCCGGTTTTAAAAACAAGCGATGAATTCGACAGCCCTTGTCAAATTCCTGCAACGAAGTCCTGTCGAGAAAAGATGGTCTTTACAGGGCAGGGTTACCGGTCCGTACAAGGCTGTCGTTGTGATACCCGCTCTGGCAGAGTCCAGGACCCTTTTCCACACCCTGAGCAGCCTGACGGTGGGCGCACAGACCCTACCGGAAAAACCCCTCGTGGTCGTCGTGGTCAATCAACGGGTCGACGCCACAACGGAGCAGCGGGCCGACAACCAGCGGACCTTGCGTCTTCTTATCCAACAAATGCCCGCTTATGATCTGACCTGGGTTGATGCCAGCAGTCCCGGATACGAACTCCCTGCAACGGAAGGGGTGGGGATGGCCCGTCGGATTGGGATGG
>JANQIN010000198.1 GCA_028282145.1 Thermodesulfobacteriota bacterium
TACTTCGCAAGGACCTTCGGGCCATGGAAGCTGCAAAAAGGAATAATTAACCATGTATCCCAATCTTTTAAGCCCCATTACCGTTAATCGAGCAGGGCGATCAGCAGTTCCGGGGAAGCCAGGTGTGTGCTGGTCTGATCCACCGCCTGCCGCACCTCTGGCGCAAGGCGTGGGTGTCTGAGGAATTGGGACAGCAGGGGGAAAACGGCCAGGCTGCCTTTGAGAGGAAGGTCCGCCAGCACCGGAGGAGCCACCGACTTGAGTTCCTTCATCAGCCCGGGAAGCTGCGTCGGTTTGGCCTTCCGGATCTCCACCAGAAGCTCTTTGAGACGCCGTTTTCGGGGGTCGGGTTTCGGGCGGGCTGCTGCCGCAGCCTTCGGTCCTCCGGGCTTTTTCGGCGTCGGCACCGCCGGCTTTTTGGGCGAAGGCGTTTTGGATTTTGGGTCGAGGGGCTGGATTTGAATGTCGGAGATAGTTATGTGATCAGCTTCTTCCGTTTCAAGATATTTACCGAATCCGCCACGCAGATGAAGTTCCTCCGGCTTCATCAGAATGGCCGCAGAGAGGCAGAGAAGATCCTTTTCACGCACACCGGGGGATACTGTCAGGGTAGCCATCCGGCGTTCATGGCAGGACTGGGCCAGAGACTGCAGGGTCGTGTTGGCGGAGTCGACCGGGGAGCCGTTGACGGAAAAACCGGTGCGGGTGACAGAAAAGGACACCTCCCCGTGCTGCAGGAGAACCCTCCACTGAATCTCCGCTTCGCGGGCCAGGGCGTCCAGGGCCGGGTGACCGGCAGGGTAATATCCCAGGGCACGCATAAGCTTGCTGAGGCTGATTAATGCGGTTCCAAGCGTGTTGTCGCTCATCGAATCGGATGTGCCCTTCCGTTCAGGATGCTGTCAGGAACCTGCTTCCTTCCGGTCAACAATACAGAATCCATGGTCATGAATACCATGGTCCTTGGCAAGATACATGCCTTCCAGCTGGTTGGCGAACCGTTGCTGAACCGGTTTCCGACGAATTTTCATCGTTGGCGTCAGCTCTCCCTCTTCTTGCAGAAAGTCGCGGGAAAGGAGGGTGAACCGTTTCACCTGCAGATAAGAGGCTTGGTCGACCTGTACTTTGTCCACTCTTCGTCGAATCAGATCGAGAATGCGGGGGTGCTGTACCAGATCGCAATCGTTTAAGTACTCGATCTTCTTGAAGTTAGCATACTGAGCCAATGCAGGGAAGTGAGGAACGATGAGCCCCACCAGGTAGGGCTTGTTGTCGCCGAAAACCAGCACGTTGGCGATAAAACGATCCGCCTTCAGACGGTTCTCAATGTTCTGGGGAGGGATGTTTTTGCCGCCGGCGGTGACAATCAGCTCTTTCTTGCGATCGGTGATCGCCAGGTACCCGTTCTCCAGCACACCGATATCTCCGGTATGAAACCAGCCATCCTCCTGCAGCACTTCGGCAGTTGCCTCCGGGTTATTCCAGTACCCTTTGAAGATTCCGGGACCGCGGGCCAGGATTTCACCATCCTCGGCGATTTTCACTTCCGTTCCGGGAATGACCTGGCCGATCGTTCCCAGACGCAGATGACCCGGGTGGTTAGCGCTGATCACCGGAGCTGTTTCTGTGAGACCGTAGCCCTCGTAGATCGGGATACCGGCGGACAGGAAAAATTCCGCCAGATTCTGGCCCAGCGGGGCGCCGCCGGAAACGAAGAACCGTAACCGTCCCCCCAGGCGTTGGTGCAGTTTCTTAAAGACCACGGCCTGGGCCGCTTTCAGTGCAAGTTTCAGCCAGGCGGGCGGGATCCGGTTCTGCAGAAGATAGGCGGTATGCTTTTGCCCGATAAGAATCGCCAGATTGAAAAGGCGGCGTTTGATGGGGGGACCGCCAAGCACCTGTTCCTGTACCCGGGCATACATCTTTTCATACAGGCGGGGTACGCTGATGGCGACCGTCGGGCGGACTTCACCGAAGTTGACAGGAACCCGGTCGATCGATTCGGCGTAAGAGATCGTGGTCCCCTGGTGTAACATCAGGTAATAGCCGCAGGTCCGTTCAAAGACATGGGACAGCGGCAGAAACGAGAGGCATTCGTCCTCAGCTCGGATATCGAAGAACTCGAGACAGGCTTTGACGTTGGACAGAAAATTATCGTGGGTGAGCATCACTCCCTTGGGGGTGCCGGTGGTGCCGGAGGTGTAGACCAGGCTGGCGACATCGCTGCCCTGTCTCTGGGACAGACGGCTTTCGATCTCGTTGTCCGGGATGGATTCCCCCTGAAGAATCCATTGGGGGAGTGAAAGCGCTCGGCCTGCAGCCGGCTCCTGATCGAGAAGGATGATCTTTTCCAATTGTGGCACTTCGTCCAGACGCTGCATCAGTTCCGCAGCCACCATCGGGGCCTGGAGGATCAAAAGGCGGCTGCTCGAATCCTGTAAAATATGGAGCAAGGTGTTGATCCCCTCGGTCTGATAGACCGGCACCGAGATCGCACCGACACTCAGAATGCCCAGATCGGCGTAGGCCCATTGGGGACTATTGGGAGCCATGATGGCAACACGATCTCCTGGTTCTACACCCAGGGCAAGAAGCCCCTTGGCCCGCTTGCGAACCTCGCCCCGGAGTTCTCCCCAGTTGATCGGATGATAGGCATCCTGTCTTTTTTCACGCAGGATTATATCGTTATCGGCAAAGCGGTCCGGCTTGAGAAGCAATCCGGGAAGAGTTTGTGTCATAGCGGCCTCCTTGTTTCGGACTGGCTGCGGTCGTTGAGATGAGGCATAATGCCAGAGAAAGGGGTCGTAGGGGCTCCGAATCCCTTAGGCGATTGAAATTACACTAAGTTTACCATGTCAAAACGAGTTTCCATATTGGGTGTGACCGGTGGGATCGCCGTGGGGAAGAGTACGGTGGTCGCCGAACTGGCCCGCTTGGGGGCCGTGGTCATCTGTGCGGATCATCTGGCCCGGGAAGTTGTCGCTCCCGGGGCCTCCCTTATTCCACGGCTGGTCGAGGCGTTCGGGGCAGAGGTGTTACATGCCGATGGGACCTTGAATCGCCCCTGGTTGGCAGAGCAGGTGTTCGGAGATCCGGAGAAAAGGGACGTCCTCAACGGACTGATGCACCCGGCTATCCACCGGAAGGCGGTGGTCCGTTTACAGGACGCCCTGACCTCCGGTGCGCCGTTGGTGGTCTACGATGCACCGCTGTTGTTCGAGGCCGGAGCCGATTCGGTCGTCGACAAGGTCCTGGTGGTGACCGCCGAAGAGGCGATTCAACTGGCCCGGCTGATGGCAAGAGACGGTCTTACAGAAGAGGAGGCCCGGGCGCGTATAGCAGCCCAGTGGTCCCAATGGAAAAAGGCAGAGCGGGCCGATTTTCGGATCGATAACTCCGGAGCTCTGGAAAAGACCTTGGCCGAGGTCGGCATTCTTTTTGAAAAACTCCGTGCCCGGTCGATCTAGTCCCGCTGCTGAAAGAAGGCACGGCTCAGCTTGAGGACCTCGGCCAGATAGGGGTTGCCGGTGGTGGTCAGAACATGGGGTGCACTGGGCCCCAGCAGATGGAGGGTCTTTCGCGGGCAACCGTACCGGCGGTAGATCTTCACCGCGCTGTAAGGGTCGATGGTCGCATCCCCATCGGCCGAGATGATCATCACCGGGTGGCGGTATTTCGGGAGTCCTCGCTTGATCCGGCGGATCAGGCGATTGATCTGGTGAATCGCTTTGATCGGCTGTTTTTCATAGTAGCAGTGGGATTCGGCATCGGGAATCGTTCTGTGGCGCCAACGCCGGAACGGGTAAAGGTAGCCGGCCCAGGGCGAAAGCAGGTGCCGTGTTTTCAGGAACGGCGACAGCAGCAAAAGTCCTTCCACCCTGTAAGATTCCGTGGCGACCATCCCCACCAGAGCTCCTGTGCTTTGCCCTGCCAGAAGGACCCGGTTGCTGCAGTATCGGGCTAGCAGCTCGATTCCTTCCTGGACCGCTCTGACCCATTCCTCCATGGTCCGTTTTTCCAGGTCTTCAGGCTCTGTCCCATGCCCGGGAAGTCGGATACCCAGGACCGAATAGCCCGATTCGGCCATCTTGTCGCCCAGAAGGCGCATTTCCCAAGGGGAGGAGCCGAAGCCGTGGACCAGAAGAAGTCCGACGGCCTCCGGGTTGGAGGAAGGGATCCAGAAGGGCAGGTTCCGTTCGTCCACCACTCCGTCCAGGACGGCTTGCTGGATCAGTGCATCCATCGTTTTTGGGCTGCTGTTTGTCATGGTTCAGTGCGCGGTCTTTCCAGTCGTGCAAAAAACAAAGCCCCACTTCAGGGGGCTTTGGGGGGTTGCCATGCTCGGTCCGTAAAAGTGCATTTTTGCTTCACTTACCAAAAAACAATTCGGTGTTTTTTGTGACTCGCCCATTCCCGGGCTTCGACGTTCCTGATATGGGTTGGTAAAACCCCTAGCTATTGTACCCCAGGCGGGCCGACAGTTCCTGTCCGGCCTTTTGGATCAGAGGGATAATTTCCTCGGAAAAACGCTCGTCGGACATACGCATGGTGGGGCCGGAGACACTGATCGCGCCTACGATTCGCCGGGTATAGTCACGAATGGGTACCGCGATGCAACGGACGCCGAGGTCCAGTTCCTCGTCATCCAGGGCAAAGCCCTGCTCGGCTACCTGCGCCAAGTCCTTTTTCAGGGCAGCCAGTTCGGTCATGGTCTTTTCGGTAAAGGGAGCCATTCCGGTCTGGGCAAAAACACTGTCGATCTCTTCTTCACTTAGGCTGGCCAGGTGGACCTTGCCGGCGGCAGTGCAGTGCGCGGGAAGGCCGGAACCGACACGGGAGACCACACGGACCGGCTGGTCGGTTTCAACCACATCCAGATAAAAGACCTGGTTGTCTTTGAAGGTGGCGACGTAAGAGGTTTCCCCGCAGGCATCTTTCAGGTGTTGGATGACTGGCTGCGCGTTTCGCAACAACCCCATCTGTTTGATAAATGTTTGCCCCAGAGCCAGAGATTTCAAGCCGAGGCGGTAGCCTTCTGTTGCTTTATTCTGTTCGATGTACCCGCGGGACTCCAGGGTGGCCAGCAGGCGAAAGACATTGTTTTTATGAAGTTTCAACCGTTTGCTGAGTTCGGTGACTCCGAGCTCGTCCATATCGTCATGGAACTGCTCCAGCAGATCCAGAGCGTGGGAAACGGCCTGAATGATATATTCCGATTTTTCTTTTTTGGCCATCCGTTGCGCCTCTCGTATTCTATTCGGTCGTCAGAAAAATATTTACTAACGAATTTGGATAGTTGCTGTCAAGAAGAACACTGTTCCGGTGTTCTTTCTCTTCTGAATTATTAACAAAAGCCTACTTCTGCCTTTTGTAAAGTCAACTTATTCTAACACTGTTTTATTGTCGAAAACGAGCTATTTCTCGACCGGTTGGTCCGATTTCCCCGAACGCTCGCCGGCCGGGGCTGTGTGGGGTGTTTCCTTCTCTCCCCAGGGGACACGAAACCCTTGTCGATAGTCCGGTTGAGGGCACTCTTCCAACATCAGGTCGGGCCGTTTTCGGTAATGCACGAAATAGATGGGCTGGCCCAGTTCCAGAAAACGGCGCATGTATTTTGAAATCGGATAGTCGTCCAGGTCATGGGTGAATGGTGTCGCTTGACAGTTGCTGTAACCTGATTCGGCCTGAAAGAACGAACCCACCTCCTCTCCGTAATCGACGAAGTCGGTGGTGAAATAAAAATGCCCTCCGCGCTCCAGATGGAACAGTATCTGCCGTAAGAAACCCGGGTTGACCATCCGACGTTTGCGATGGCGTTTTTTCGGCCAGGGGTCGGGGCAGTTGATGTACAGGTTGTGAAGCCCTTCGGCTGGAAAATAGTTCTGTAGCAGATACCGGGCCTCGATGCGCATAATCCGGATATTGGTCAACCCGGACTCTTCGACCCGATGCACCGATTTCAGGCAGCCCCGGTTAAAGATGTCGATGGCCACAAAATCGACCTCGGGGTTTTGTCGTGCGATCTGAACCACAAAATCACCGACGCCGCAGCCGATTTCGAGAGACAGGGGAGCTTTTCGCCCAAAAACGCCTTCCCATCCTTTTTCTTTCAGTTCCGGTTCGGTGATAAAGAAAGGTGATTGAATCAGAATCATTCGTTGAGACATGCGATATTCTTCCAACCTGTATTTAACGCTGGGAAAGCGCCCGATCCAGTGCTTTGTAATCTGTGGCAGTCAAGGCCCGGTATCCGGGCATGCGAAGGCCGTCTTTTCCCGGTGGGTTGCGGCTGACGAGCTTTCTCAGCCCTTTCCAGCTGTAACGTTTGCCTGCCCCGTCGAGAGCCGGAGCCCGGACGGCCCCATTTCGTTGATAGCTGTGACAGCTTTTGCATCCCAGGGCATCGATCAATTCCCGACCGCGTTGGACACTGGAACCACCGGCGGCCAGAGCCGGCATGATCAGGGCAAAAAACAGACAGAAAAAGCTCAGGGCTGGTTTCATTAAAACTCCAAAGATTCTTGGTGGCTACACTTCTCATGAGAGTGCGAGCTATTGTATACTAAAAAACTTCCGCGCCAAAGAGGAACCGGCGCCTGTCAGGAGGACGAAATGCTGATTGTGATGGACCATGCCGCTTCCGAAGATGAAATTCAGCGGGTGGTTGCTGCTGTCGAACAGATGGGACTGAAGGCCGAGCCGATTCCCGGTGGCTCCCGAACCGCCATCGGCGTCCTGAACAACCAGGGGCGGGTGGACGATACTCTGATTCGTGATCTCCCCGGGGTCCGGGACATTATTCATGTCAGCAAACCCTACAAATTAGTCACCCGCGACTTCCACCCCGCATCGACGGTGGTCCAGGTCGGTGACCTGTCGGTCGGTGACGGGCATCCACCGGTGATTATGGCCGGTCCCTGTTCTGTCGAAAGCGAAGAGCAAATGTTGGCAGCAGCCCGCGCAGTGAAGGCCTCGGGCGCTCATATCCTGCGCGGCGGCGCGTTCAAGCCTCGTACCGGGCCTCACAGTTTTCAGGGGCTGGGAAAAGAAGGCCTGGTGTATCTGCGTGCGGCCGGCGATGCTGTGGGCATGCCGGTGATCACCGAAGTGATGCGGATCAGCCAGCTCGATCTGGTGTGCCGATATACCGATATCCTTCAGATCGGTGCCCGGAACATGCAGAATTTCGACCTGCTCAAAGAAGTCGGTCGACTGGACGTTCCGGTCCTGCTCAAACGCGGGATGAGTGCCACCATTGAAGAATTTCTGGCCGCTGCGGAGTACCTTCTGGCAGAAGGGAACGGACGCGTCATCCTCTGCGAGCGGGGAATCCGGACCTTTGAGCGTGCCACACGAAACACCTTGGACCTGTCGGTAGTCCCGATCATTCGGAATCTGAGTCACCTGCCGATCATCGTCGACCCCAGTCACGCCACGGGCCAGCGTCCGCTGGTACCGGTGATGGGCAAGGCTGCCCTGGTGGCCGGTGCCCACGGGCTGATGATCGAAGTGCATCCGAACCCGGAAAAAGCTTTGTGCGACGGTGCCCAGAGCCTGACTCCCGAAGGATTTGACCAGTTGATGAACGACATCGGACGGCTGATGCATTACCTCAACGATGAGGTCTCGCCGGCAGTAAACCGTTAACGATCAGGAGCTCCAAAAGATGACCCCTGCTTTTGAAATTCGAAACAACCTTCACTGGGTCGGTGTCAAACACCAGAACCTGGAAATCTTTGACGAACTCTTTCCCACCCGAAACGGCTCGACCTATAACGCCTACTTGATACAGGGATCGGAGAAAACGGTTTTGATCGACACGGCCAAGAAGCTGTTCCAGGACGAGTTCCTGGAAAAGGTGAAAGGCTTGGTGCCTCTGGACCGGATCGATGCGGTGGTGATCAATCACACCGAACCGGACCACTCGGGAAGCCTTGGGGCTCTTCTCGATGTCAATCCGGATCTGGAAGTGTATTGCAGTCGTCCGGCGGCCAACTTTCTGACGCAGATCTTCAACCGACCGATGAATATCAAGACCGTGGCCGATGGCGAAAGCCTCGATCTGGGAGGGCGGACCCTGCAGTTTATCCTGGCGCCCTATCTGCACTGGCCCGATACCATGTTCACCTACCTGCCCGAGGAGAAGATCCTCTTTCCCTGTGACGGCTTCGGTGCGCATCACTGCCCGGCCGAAGGGATGTACAACGATGAGGTGGCCGATTTCCATGAGGATTTCGCCCACTACTTCGACACCATCATGCGGCCCTTTAAAGACAAGATCCTGGAAGCGATCGCCAAGATCGACCCGCTGGAGATCGAGATGATCTGCCCTTCTCACGGTCCGATCCTGCGTGAGGACCCCTGGGCTGCCGTCAACGATTATCGGAAATGGTCGACCCCCGAAGAGACCAGTGGTGTTCCCAAGGCTCTGGTCGTGGTCCTGTCCCCCCACGGCAACACCCGCACTATGGCGGGGAAAGTGGTTGAAGGGCTGGAACAGGAAGGGGTCGAGGTGGAGCTTCTCAGTCTGGTAGAGGCCCAGCCCGACGAGTTGCGAGCGGCTTATGAGCGTAACGATGCCCTGATCGTCGGAACCCCGACCATCAACCGTGATGCACCGCCCTCGGTCTGGAACGCTCTGGCCCTGTTGACCCTGTCGGCACCCAAAGGGCGCACCGCCGCTGTCTTTGGTTCCTTCGGCTGGAGTGGTGAAGCCGTGGGGCTCATCGAAGAGCGGTTGAAAGGCCTTAAGTTCAATCTGGCGGCCGAGGGGCTGCGTTACCGTTTCCGCCCTGACGAAAACGACCTTTCCCAATGTACCGCCCTGGGGCAGAAGGTGGCCCTGGCGCTGTTGGGGCAACGTTGATTCCTTGTCGGTAAGCGGGGTTCTCTGTGACACCTCAGGTCGCACAAGTGGCCCAGATAGCCGTAGCGGCCCCACTGAATACTCTTCTCTCGTACGAGATCCCGGCCGAGCTGCAGGACAGGGTTCGGCCGGGTCTTTGTTTACAGGTCCCTCTCGGGCGTCGTCAGGTGCAAGGTTTGGTTTTTTCGGTTGGACCCGGAGATACAACCGAACTCAAGCCGGTGACCTCCGTTCCGGAAAACCCTCTGCCCTTGCCTGGAACGTTGCTGGAACTGCTGCGCCGTGCCGGCGACTATTACTGCCATCCCCCGGGAGAAGTGGTACGGCAGGCCTTGCCGGCGGGTTTGATGTCTGTCGCACCCCGGGTTTCCACGCTGAACGAGGAGCATTATGCCCTCTCGGAAGAGACCGGGACTCCGTCCGGAGAGCGGCAACGGGAAGTCCTGAACCTGATCCGTCAGGAGCCCGGGATCTCCCGATCCCGACTCCGGGATCTCTGCCCCCAGATGGCTGCCCCTGTTAAACGCCTGCAGGAGTTGGGATGGGTTCAAACCGAGACCCGGGAACGCTATCGGGACCCGCTTGCCGGTGCACCGGCCTTGCCGGACCCCAAGCCGAGCCTGACTGAGGAACAGCAGGCCTGTCTACTGCCACTCAAAGCCATTGTCGATGCACCTTCTTTCCAGCCTTTTCTGCTACAGGGTGTGACTGGCAGCGGCAAGACTGAAATCTACCTCCAATGGATTGAATCGGTCCTGACCGAGGGCGGACAAGCTTTAGTCCTGGTGCCTGAGATCGCTCTGACCCCCCAACTGGTCGGCCGGTTTCGTGGACGTTTCGAGGGACGTGCCCGCCTGGCCGTGTGGCATTCGGCGCTGTCCGATGGGGAACGTTACGACAGCTGGCGTCGCATGGCGCGAGGCGAGGTCGATATTGTGATCGGGGCTCGGTCGGCGATCTTTGCTCCTCTGGACCGTTTGCGGGCGATCGTGGTCGACGAGGAACACGACAGCAGTTACAAGCAATCCGAGGGGTTCCGCTACAACGGGCGTGATCTGGCCTTGCTGCGGGCACAGATCGAAGATTGTCCGGTTCTTCTCGGGAGCGCAACGCCCTCCCTGGTGAGCTGGTATCATGCCCGTCAGGGTCGGTATCAGCTGTTGCAGCTGATGCAGCGACCGGTGCAACAGCCCTTGCCCGAGGTGGCTGTGGTCGATATGACCGACTGTGAACATGAACAATGGCTGTCACCCGATCTCGCATCGGCTATCCAGGGAGCCCTCGACCGCCAGGAACAGGCACTCCTGTTGTTGAACCGTCGCGGATACAGCCCCTTCCTGCTCTGCGAAGACTGCGGCACCGGTTTTCATTGCCCCAACTGCGATATTACCCTGACCTATCATCAGCGATCTCGGGAACTGATCTGTCATTATTGCGATTACCGGCAACCGCCTCCGGAAGCCTGCCCCCAGTGCGAAGGGCACCAACTGACCCCCAAAGGGATCGGAACCGAACGGTTGGAGGAAACGTTGGAGCAGACCTTTCCGGGCGCCCGGATTGCACGACTGGACCGGGATTCCACCTCCGGGAAACGAGGTCACCAGAAACTGGTGGATCGGATGAGGGCGGGTGATATTGACATCCTGGTCGGGACGCAGATGGTGGCCAAGGGCCACGACTTTCCCAAAGTTACCGTCGTGGGTGTGGTCTCGGCCGACAGCAGTCTCAATCTGCCGGATTTCAGAGCCGCGGAGAGAACCTTTTCCCTCCTGACTCAGGTGGCTGGCCGGGCGGGAAGGGCCGACCGGCCGGGCCAGGTTCTGATACAGACCTACAGCCCCGACCATTATGCTGTTCTGAAAGCGGCATCCCATGATGTCAACGGGTTCCTGGAAGAGGAACAACGATTTCGCCAAGCGTTGGCTTACCCGCCTTACGGTCATTTGGTTAACTTTGTTCTGGCCGGGAATCGGCCCGAACAGGTGGAGGGGGCGGCCGAGGACCTGTCCCGGCATCTGAATCGATTTCCCGACGTCGAGGTGCTGGGGCCGAGTCCCTGTGTCATGGCCCGTTTGCGTGGAAAAACCCGGTGGCAGGTTTTGGTCAAAGCGGATCAGCGAGGCCCGTTGCGGAATCTGTTGAGTCGAATGAATCGCGGGGGTGCTCCTGCCGGTGTGCAGTTGTCGATCGATGTCGACCCGGTCGACATGTTCTAAAGGAGAGAAAGATGGTACGTCGAATCGTTCTTCTTGCGGCTGTTTGTGCGCTGTTGACCGGCTGTCCGCGACCCGTTCCCCTGGACGCCCCGCCTGCTCAGGAGTTCCCGGTGTACCGCTATGCGAAGTGGTCGGACCTCCCGGGGTGGATGGAGGACGATCCGACCGAGGCTCTGGATGCTTTCATCAAAGGTTGTCGCGCATTGAAGTCCCGAGCCGCTTGGCAACAGATTTGTGCCGATGCCCGGCAGGTGCCACCCGTCCCCAGTATTGTCCGGGCCTTCTTCGAAACCCGTTTCCAGCCTTGGCAGCTGCAGGAAACCGATGGCGTCCGGGAAGGTACGATTACCGGATATTACGGGCCCGAACTGCTGGGCAGCCGTCAGAAAACCGAGCGTTTTTCCTACCCCCTGTACCGCTGGCCTCAGGATATGTTGGTGGTCGATCTGTCCGAGGTCTACCCGGAACTGAAATCGTTCCGGCTGCGTGGCCGGATTGATGGCCGTAAACTGGTTCCCTACTGGACCCGGGGGGAGATCGACGCCAAGCCCGACCGGCTCAATGGGGAGGAACTGGTCTGGCTGAAAGACCCGGTCGAGCTGTTTTTTCTTCATATTCAGGGCTCCGGTCGGGTCGCACTGACCGACGGGACCAAGATCATGGTCGGCTACGAGAACCAGAATGGCCATCCCTACCGTTCCATCGGCAAGTTGTTGATCGATCGGGGGATGATGACCCGGGACCAGATGTCGATGCAGAACATCCGCGCCTGGGCCCGTCGCAACCCGGATTTGGTGTGGGACCTGCTGGCGGAGAATCCCAGTTATGTCTTTTTCCGCGAGCTTCCTCCCCGTTTCCAAACACCTCCCGGCTCCCTCGGAATCGCTCTGACCCCGGAGAGAAGTATTGCTGTTGATCGCCGTACCGTCCCACTGGGAGTTCCGGTTTATCTGGCGACCCGCCGACCGGATGAGGATATCCCACTACAGCGTTTGATGGTGGCTCAGGATACCGGGGGGGCGATCAAGGGACGTGTTCGGGCCGATTTTTTCTGGGGGATGGGGTATGAGGCCGGCACTCTTGCCGGCCGGATGAAATATCCGGGCAGGATGTGGGTTCTGTTGCCGATGGGAATCGACCCGGTTCAGGCCGGTTCCACCGAGGCAATCGACAGGTTACGCTGAAGTTTGTCCGGCAAGGATTCCGGGGGGACGGGATGACTGAAAAGAAACCCCTGGCCGTGTGTGCAGCCCTGTTTAAGGAGGAATGTCAGCTGGTCTTTGGTCTCGATCCCTTCTGCGATCACCTGCAGGTTCATGCTTTTCCCCAGGGCGATAATCGATCGCACAATGGCTGCATCATTGGTGTCGGTGGTGATGTCTCGGACAAAGGTGCGGTCGATCTTCAACGCATCGATGGGGAAGCGCTTCAGGTAGCTCAAAGAGGAATACCCGGTGCCGAAATCGTCGACGGCCAGCCGAATCCCTCGTGCCTTCAGGTCAGTCAGGGTCAGGATGGCAGCTTCGACATCCTGCATGATGACACTTTCGGTGATCTCCAGCTCAAGATACTCCGGCGGCATCCCGGTTCGCGAAAGAGCACGCTCGATCACCTCAACAAAATCCGCCTGCCGGAATTGACGGGCCGAGATGTTGACCGCTACCCGTTTAAACGGATGCCCTTCCTTCTGCCAGGTCATGTTCTGTCGACAGGCCGCCTCCAGAACCCAGTTGCCGATTGGAACGATCAGGCCATACTCTTCCGCGAGAGGAATAAACTGGGCCGGTGGGATCAGGCCACGCTCCGGATGTTCCCAACGCAGTAAGGCTTCCATTGCGACAACCCTGTCCTGCTCCAGGTTCAATTGAGGTTGATAGTAGAGGACCAGCTGATCCTGATCGATCGCCCTTCGGAGGTCTCCTTCCAGAGTCAGGAGCTCCTGGATCTCCCCGTCCATATCGGGCGTGTAGGCCTGGAAAGTGTTTCGTCCCTGATCCTTGGCCCTGTACATGGCCACGTCGGCCGCCTTCATCAGACCTTCGACATCGTCGGCATCTGTCGGGAACATGCTGATGCCGATACTCACCGTCATATACAGCTCCCGATCGCTCACTTCCAACGGTTCCTGAAGAGAGCGGAGAATCTGGCGGGCAACTTTTGTGACATCCTTGTACCCATGGAGCTGTTCAAGGATGATGACAAATTCGTCACCGCCAATCCGGGCAAGGGTGTCCGAGTCCCGGACACAACCCCGGAGCCTGTCGGCCATCTTGACCAGCAGCTCATCCCCGATGTGGTGTCCGAGAGAGTCGTTGATGTTTTTAAAGCGATCGAGATCAAGAAAGAACAGTGCCACCGGTTGACCACTGCGTCGGGCCGTACTCATGGCATGGGTCAGACGGTCATAAAACAGCGTCCGGTTGGGCAGGTGGGTCAGGGTATCGTGGTAGGCCAGATAGTTGAGGCGGGTCTCATGTCGTCGCAGGGCCGCCTCGGCCTGTTTGCGTTCGGTGACATCCTGGACCAGGCTGACGGCGTGCGACAGTTCTCCTGCTTCATCGTGAACCCAGGCGTTGGTCACCTGGGCCCAGATGACCGCGCCATCCTTTCGAAGGAACTTCTTCTCATAACTGAAATCCCTCCGGATGCCTTCCCGGGCTTCCTGGTACAACCGCGTGCTGTGTTCCCGGCTGTCCGGATGGGTGATCATCTCCACGGTCGACCCTTCGAGTTCTTCCCGGGAGTAGCCGGTCATCCGGCAAAAAGCCGGGTTCACCTTCAGGATCTTGCCGGAGGGAGAGATCGTATTCAGGCCCGCGCCCGCATTTTCGAAAATTGAACGGAAGGTCTCACTGCTCTCCCGGAGCGCTGACTCTGCCTTCCTTCGCTCCTGGATCTCCTGCTGCAATCCCTCGTTCGCCCGGTTAAGGGCCGCAGTACGTTCCTTAACCCGAATCTCCAACTGTTCCTTCGTGGCTTTCAGTTCCTGCTCCGCCACATGCCGTTGATCGATCTCGGCTTCGAGACGGGTGTTGGTCTGCTGCATCAGATTTGTCTGCAGACAGCTACGGCAGGCCTGTCCCAGTTTCTGATTCAGTGGGCTGAGGGAACGAAGGATCCTCTGGTTAAGACCGGGACCGTATTTCCCCAGAAGGAGAAATCCGAAGCCGGGAAGCTCCATGACATAGACCGTCAGGCTGCCCCTTGTCGTCACCCAGGGAAGTGAAGTTTGAAAGGTGGCGACGCCTTCTTTTTTGAGTCGGCCCCGTATCTGGGCCATGACATCATCGTAAGGGGAGTGGTCGCCGGAAGCCCGCGGAATGGAAAAAATAGGGTGAAGACGAAGATTTTCAGAGCTTCCCGCATCCAGTTGCCATACCGAACCGATGGCGCAATCCAGTTTGCGCAAATAGGTCGACAGGCTCTGGCGGAGCATGGGAGCCAACCCGGCTTCGTTGCCGATCGCCATAGCGATCTGGAAATAGACCTCGAGTTCCAGGAGGGAGAAGCTCATTTACGCTCCGTGACACCTACGACAACGGTGTTGTTGTAAAACTCCAGATAATCCTGTCCGCTGTTGGCGATTTCACCGATGGTCAAAGCCCCGATAGCCGTCTGGCCACCTTTTTGAATGGAGGCCAGCTCCTGGCCGAAATCTTCCTGCAGAAAGGCTTTGCGGGAGATACAGTCCCATACGGTGACCAAGGCGTCTTCGGCCCCATCGCCAAAGGCATTGTCTGCCTGTGTCCGGGCGCAGGAGGCGGCATTAATCATACTGGAGGCATCCGCCTTGAGTAAATGGATGAACGATCCCGGCGGGACGTCACCGGCACAAAGCAGATGCCCATCCTCTGTCACATTGAGCGGATCTCTGGCGATCATCTCCGCACCCAGGCGGGCCAGCCCGAAGATGTAGCCGGCTCCAAGGGTCGCCAGGTTATCGCGGGTGAGTTCTTTCCCACAGTCCTGTTGGATCAGATTGCTGTAAAATTCCAGTGCGGGAACCCAGTCGATACTAATGATCTGGTTGCGGTACGACTCCGTGATTTTGAAGGGGCCGCAGACTTCCTGCAAACCATGACTGACACCTGTTCCACTGACAAGGTCCAGCAACGCCAGCACGGCAGCGTCCTGCAGCAATCCCTCGTTGGTCAGGACACAAGGGGAGGAAGTGAGGCTTTTGCTTCCGGCGCCACCGCCAAGATAATTGATTTCGAGACCGAAAATAATGAAGAGGCTTTCTATCAGGTCGGCGATGTTCCGTGAGAAGCCGTCAACCACTGTAAACATGGTCTGACCGGGACGCACCTTGGCCAGAAACGCCTGTTCCAGCTGTTTGTCGAAGTCAGGAGAAGGGCTGCTGAGGGGCTGAATGACTTCGATATGGGGTACTTCGTGGAGCCCGACCACAAGTGTCCCCTGGGACAGGATCTCCTCTCCGTGAATCAGATGACAAAAAATCCCTCCGAAAACCGGTACCTCAAGCCCTCGCAAAATCGGGTTTATCTGCTTCGGCGTAAACCCGTTGCCATCGGCCACCAGCACCAGAAGCCCTTTGATTTCGGGGAGTGACGAACAGTGAGTGAGAAGTGACTGAAATGCTTCGACAGTCCCGGTACGATCGAGCTGAATCATGGCTTGCCTGTAGGAATATAATATTAAATATTTCTAAGTTTAACATAGTCCTCAGGAATTTCCGAACAATTTGTTGAAGCAGGACTTTACCGGAAGCGTCGAAGATCGGGAACACTTTGAAGGCGGAGCAGTAGCTCCTCAACCGATGTCTCCGGGTCACAATTGGGGCAATGGAGAACAATGTCGGCCCAACGTTTGTAGAGGGGGAAGCGTTCGTCAAACAGTTGCTCGAAAGTCTGCCCGGGACGCATCGCCAGCCCCCGTTGCTCCATATTGTGAATCCGTTGTTGCAGATGGGCACAGGTAGCGGCCAGCCAGATGATGGTTCCTGTGCGTTGCAGACGTTCCATGACAGCTTCGCTGTAGACGACCGAACCCCCAGTGGAGAGAACACCGCCGTGGATCTCGGCTCGGAGGAGTGCTGTCTCCTCGGCCTTTAGAAAACCATCCAGGCCCTGACTGTCGATCAGGGCCTGGAGAGATGTTCCGAAATGGTCTTCAATGACTTGGTCGGTGTCGACAAGCGACGCACCCAGACGTTCGGCCAGGAGCTTTCCCAGGGTCGACTTTCCCGAACCGGGCATCCCGATCAGAATCAGGGTGCCCAGTCGGTCCAGCAGGTCACCCGGAGGGGCGTCTTCAGCCATGAATGGCCCGCTTCTGTGCCGCAAGCGCCGCTTCCTTGATCGCTTCCGCCAGAGTGGGGTGGGCATGGATGGTCAGTTCGATATCCTGCACACTGCCGCCAAAGTTCATGACCGCTGCCGCTTCCGCAATCAGGACAGATGCCTGTGGCCCCAGAATGTGGGCGCCGAGGACGCGCCCGGTTTCTTTTGCTGCGAGGAGTTTGACGAACCCTTCTGTCTCGTCCATGCAGCGAGCACGTCCGTTGGCGGCAAAGGAGAAGTGACCGATCACATAATCTGTCCCCTGTTCCTTGAGCTGTTCTTCGGTGAGACCGACAGAGGCCCCCTCCGGCCAGGTATAGACCACGCCGGGGATCAGATCGTACTCCATTTCAGCCGGTTGCCCGTCCAGACGTTCGGCAAAAACCACCCCTTCGTCGCTCGCTTTATGGGCCAGCATGGGACCGTCGATCAGGTCGCCGATGGCGTAGATTCCGGAAACGGAGGTTTCAAAATCGTCGTTCACCTGTACCCGGCCACGGTCCGTCAGCTGAACACCTAGCTCTTCCAGCCCCAGATCCGCGGTCAGGGGGCGGCGGCCGGCGGCCACCAGGATACGATCACAATCGAGAGTGGTGCTGCCCTTCGGTCCTTCCAGTTCGACCTTCAGGGTCTTGCCATTGCGGTCGACCGAGGTTATTTTCGTGTCCAGCTGGAATTTGAGCCCCTGCTTTTTGAGGATTTTCTGCAGGGTTTTGGCCATCTGCCCGTCCATGGTCGGTAGCAGGTTCGGTAACAGGTCGACTACGGTCACCTGGGCGCCGAGGCGGCACCAGACCGAACCCAGCTCCAGGCCGATATAGCCGCCGCCGACAACCAGCAGGTGTTCCGGAACCTCGGAGAAGTCCAGTGCTCCACGGGCATGGACGATCCGTTCGTCGGAGAAGGGGAGGTCGGGCAATTCGATCGCCTGGCTGCCGGTGGCCAGCAGCACGCGGGTCGCCGATATTATTTCTGTCCCGTCTTTGCCGGTCACTTCCACCTGCTGCTTGTTGTCTGTTTTGGTCAGGAGCTTTCCCCGACCCAGAACCCGTTCGATCTTGTTCTTTTTGAGCAGGGTATCGATGCCGCCACTGAGAGTGGCGATCACCTTGTCCTTACGCTCCATCATGGTGCTCAGGTTCAACCGGGGCGGGTCGATTTCGATCCCCATGGAAGAAAACTTTTTCTGCGCCATGGAAAAATGTTCACTGGCGTCCAAAAGCGCTTTGCTGGGGATACACCCTTCATTAAGGCAGACACCGCCCAGACGTTCCCGCTCTTCCACCACGGCAACGGATTGTCCCAGCTGAGCAGCACGAATCGCAGCAACATAGCCCCCGGGGCCACCGCCGATAACGATCAGGTCAACGTTTTTTTCACTCATCGATCTCTCCTGATGGGGATTACATGTCCATCAACATCTCTTCCGGGTTTTCGATATATCCCTTGACGGCCTTCAGGAAGGTCACCGCCTGTTTCCCGTCGATGATCCGGTGGTCATAGCTCAGGGCCAGATTCATCATCGGGCGGACCCAAACCTTATCTCCGTCAGGTCCCTCTAGAACCATGGCCCGCTTCTGGATGGCGTGCATTCCAAGAATACCGCTCTGGGGCGGGTTGAGGATGGGGGTGGACTGGACAGAACCGTAGATGCCGCCGTTGGTAATGGTAAAGGTGCCGCCTTCCAACTCACTCAATTGAATTTTACCGGTATTGGCGCGCTGGGCCATATCCTTGATGGTGCGCTCGATATCGCTGAAGTGCATCGCGTCGGCGTCTTTCAGTACCGGCACCAACAGACCTTTTTGGGCACCGACAGCGATGCCGATATTGAAGTAGTCCTGGTAAACGATATCATCACCGTCGATACGGGCATTGACCTCCGGGACTTCTTTCAGCGCCAGGATAACCGCTTTGACAAAGAACGACATCATCCCGAGCTTGACGCCGTGCTTGGCCTCAAAATGTTCATTGAACTGTTTGCGGAAATGGATCACCTTGGTCATGTCCACCTCGTTGAAGGTGGTGAGCATGGCGGTCTGCTGACGGGCCATCAGCAGGCGTTCGGCGATCTTTTTCCGGATCGCTGTCATGCGGACCCGGCGACTGCGGGGGTCGTCCACCACCGCGATCTTCGGTTCGCTGGCCGGGGGGGGCGCCTTGGCAGGAGCCGGCTGAGGAGCTATCGGTTTGGGCAGAGCTGCGGTTTCGACGATATCGTCGCGCAGGACGCGTCCATCGCGGCCGCTGCCGGCCACCAGTTGCGGATCAATCCCTTTCTCGTCGGCCAGACGCTGCGCAGACGGATTAACCGCAACCTCGCGGCCAGGAAGGGTCGGTTCGGGAGCCGCCGCCGGTACTTCAGCGTCACCACCCGCCGGAGCCTCGCCCGGTTCGATCTGGCCGATCACCGTCCCGATGGGGATAGTCTCCTCCTCGGCTACCGCGATCCGCAACACCCCATCGGTATCGGCGTTGATCTCCAGGTTGATCTTGTCAGTCTCCAATTCGCAGATCAGGTCGCCCTGTTTTACAAACTGGCCGTCTTTTGCATGCCACTGCCCGATGGTGGCTTCATAGATCGATTCTCCAACTTCGGGTACTTTAACGTCCATACCAGCTCCCTGCCTCCGAGAGTTCGGGGTGTTTAAGGCTCAACGGCAAACGCCGATTCGATGATTTCCTGCTGTTCCAGGTTGTGCATCCGGTGGGATCCGCCCGCTGGAGCGGGGGAGGGGGGTCGATTGATGTAGTCCGGCTCCCGCCCGAAGAGGCGGGTCAGCTTGGAGCGCAGGTAGTTCCAGGCACCGCCGTTGTCGGTCTCTTCCTGCACATAGACAAAATGGGTCTCTTCCGGATAGTCCTTGATGGCTGCCACCAGCTGGCGTGCCGGCAGCGGGTAGAGCTGTTCCAGTCGTACAATGGCGACATCCTCCCGCTGATGCTCCTCGCGATAGGCGTGGAGTTCGTAATAGATTTTGCCGCTGCAGATCAGCACCTTTTTGACACCCTCCACCGGCACCCGGGACTCCGGCAGGACCTCCTGGAAATGCCCCTGGGCCAGGTCTTCCAGTGGGGAGACACAGACCGGATGGCGCAACAGGCTTTTGGGCGTCAGGACAACTAAAGGACGGCGAAAATCACGCTTCACCTGACGCCGCAGCAAGTGGAACAGCTGGGCCGGGGTGGTCGGATTGACCACCTGGATGTTGTTGTGGGCGCAGAGCTGCAGGAACCGCTCCGGCCGGGCACTGGAGTGTTCGGCCCCCTGACCTTCGTAACCATGGGGCAACAGCAGGGTCAGGCCGCTCATCCGTTGCCATTTGGTTTCGCTGGCAACGATAAACTGGTCGATCACCACCTGGGCGCCGTTGACGAAGTCGCCGAACTGTGCCTCCCACAGGGTGAGGCCGTTGGGGGTCTCCACCGAGTAGCCGTATTCAAATCCCAGCACGCCCATCTCCGACAGAGGGCTGTCCCAGACCTGGAAGGTTGCCTGATCCTCCGTCAAGTGGTTGAGCGGCAGGTAGGACGCCCCCGATTCTTTGTCGTACAGGGTGGCATGACGCTGGTTGAAGGTGCCGCGGCGGCTGTCCTGGCCGGAGAGACGAACGGGCACTCCTTCGGTGACCAGGGTGGCGTAAGCCAGACTTTCGGCCGTCCCCCAGTCCAGACTGCCGTCGGAGAGGATCGTCTGCCGACGCTTGTCCACCAATTTGGCGATCTTGGGATGGGGCGCAAAACCCTCCGGCAGAGCGGTTAATTTCTCCGCCAACCGGTGCAGGGTCTCTTTTTCGACACCGGTCTCTACCGGATCGTCGCTCCACTCCAGCTGCATTCCGTTCCATTTGTCGAGGAAGCCGGCGTCGACATCGGGGATGGGGGGCTGCTCCATTGCATGCTCCAGCCCACCCTTGATTTCGTCGGTATTCTCCTGATGCAGCCTCGAAGGATGCCCCTGTTGAACCAACTCGTCCGCATAGATCCGGTCGACGGTCGGGTGCTGGCGGATTTTACTGTACATCACCGGTTGGGTGAAGGCCGGCTCGTCCCCTTCGTTATGGCCGTAACGGCGGTAGCAGATCAAGTCAAGAACCGCGTCCTTGCCGAAGGTCTGGCGGTACTCCAGTGCCAGCAGGGCGGCATGGGCGGCCGCTTCGGGTTTGTCGCCGTGAATATGGAAGATCGGTACGTTAAGCATCTTGGCTACATCGGTGGCGTAAGGTGTCGAGCGCCCGTCTCTGGGGCTGGTGGTGAAACCGATCTGATTGTTCAGGACGATATGAATGGTCCCGCCGGCGCTGTACCCGTCCAGCTGAGACAGGTTCAGGGTCTCCATCACCACGCCTTGACCTGCAAAGGCGGCGTCGCCATGCAGAACGATCGGCAGGACCGAGCCTCCCGTGGTATCGTCCTGGCCGTCCTGGCGGGATCGGGCTTTGCCGACCACGATCGGACTGACGACCTCCAGGTGCGACGGGTTCGATGCCAGGGACATATGGATGGTTGCGCCGCCATCAAAGGTGCGGTCGCAGGAAAAGCCTTTGTGGTATTTGACATCCCCCTCGCCGACAAAGCGAAGGGCCAGGTTGTCGCTGAACTCGGAAAAGATATTCTGCAGCGGTTTGCCGAAGATATTGGCCAGTACGTTGAGCCGGCCCCGGTGAGCCATCCCCAGCACCAGATCCTTGACCCCCAGGGAGGCGGCCCGGCGCACCATCTGGTCCAGCATCGGGATCAGTGCTTCCCCACCTTCCAGGGAAAACCGCTTCTGCCCCAGAAAGGTGGTGTGAAGGGTCTGCTCGAACAGCACCGCCTCCTGAAGCTTATGGAGGATCTGTTTCTGACTGTCGCCGGAAAAAGCCGTCCGGTTGCGACTGGCCTCCATCCGCTGGACCAGCCATTGCCGTTCGGTGGCATCGGGAATGTGCATGAACTCAACGCCGATGTGCTGGCAATAGGTCTGCTGCAGCAGTTCGGTGATCTGGGGCAGGGTCGCTTCCGTGAGTTGGAACCCTTCCGGGCGAAAAGGTTTGTCCTGATCAATGTCGACCAGATCAAAGGCTGCAGGCTGCAGCTGCTCCATCGGTGGGGGAGGAGTGCCGATGGGGTTGGTCCAGGCCATCAGATGCCCGACCTCCCGGTAGCGCTCAATCATGGCCTGCACCGAGGCCTGTTTGTGGACACCTCCTTCAGAGGGAGAGGCACTTTCCTGGCGTCCGAGTTCAAAGCCCTGAAAAAAGGCACGCCACTCGGGATCGACCGACTGTGGGTCGACCTTCCAGCGGAGGTAAATGTCTTCGATCCACGCGGGGTCGGGTAAGGACTGTGGGTTCATGGCAGGCCCGATTCTGGAAATCAAAAGGATATCAACCAATTAAGTGGGAATTATAACCGAGCTCCGGGGGGGCTGCAAATGTCAGCCCTTCTTCTTGACCACCAGCCACAGGGCGTGAATCATCCCCGGCAGAAAACCGAGGAGTGTCAGCAGGATATTGATCCAGAAGTGCAGCCCGAAACCGACTGTCAGAAAGGCCGCCAGGGGAGGTAGAAAGATGGCCGCGATAATGCGCAACAGGTCCATGAATCCTCCAAAAATATAAAACCGTTTTAGTAATTTTTCTTAGGCTATCGGATCGACTAAAGATGTCAAGAATTTTGCCCGGTGATGGAAACAAGGGTGTGAAAAAGACAAGACGATGAAAAATTGCTCGCGTCCCGGGAGGGACCGGGGCATTAAGTAAAAAAGTCCGCTTCCAAGGAAGCGCACTTTTTTATTCAGTGAGAGACAGGTGTTAATATTTCCCGAACTCGTCGTCGTCCAGTGCAATCTGAGGTGCGGGGGCACCACCACCCCAGGTATCCTCAGCCGGTGCTGGTGTTGGCGCCGGTGCCGGTGCCGGTTTTGGTGTGGAAACCGGGGTTGGTTTGGGAACAGCGGCGGGGAGCGCCGGTTGAACCGGAGCTGCCGGAACCGGTTTGGGTGCAGCGACCGCCGCCACCGGACCCTGATTTCGGAGCTGGAACTGGGTCAATAGACCGCGCAGATGACCGGCCTGGCTGGACAGCTCTTCGGCAGCAGCAGCGCTTTCTTCGGCACTGGCAGTGTTTTTCTGGGTCACCTGGTCGATTTGGGTGATACCGTTATTGACCTGGGTAATTCCCTCGGCTTGTTCGTTGGAAGCGGCAGCGATCTCGCCGATCAGATCGGCGGTCTTGCCGATCCCCTGAACGATCTCGTCCAATGCTTCGGCTGTTCGGTTGGCGATCGCGGTACCGTTCTCGCCTTTCTTGACGCTGCCTTCGATCAGCTCGGCGGTTTCACTGGCCGCCTTGGCGCTGCGTGCAGCCAGGTTGCGAACCTCCTCGGCGACCACGGCAAACCCTTTCCCGTGCTGTCCGGCGCGGGCGGCTTCAACCGCTGCATTCAGCGCCAGCAGGTTGGTCTGGAAGGCGATCTCATCGATGGTCTTGATGATGTTGCTGATCGATTGACCGGCCTCGTTAATCTCCGACATCGCGGTGACCATCTGCTTCATCTGGTCGCTGCCGCGGTCGGCGGCGGAGCGTGCTTCGGTGGCCAGCTGGTTGGCAGTAGCCGCGTTAGAGGCGTTCTGCCCGGTTTGCCCTGACAG
>JANQIN010000016.1 GCA_028282145.1 Thermodesulfobacteriota bacterium
GATTGATAAAGACAAAAATTAAAAGAGGGCCTCGTTGAGAGGCCCTCTTTTTTTGTTACTTGGATTCGGTGGGATAGCCGGCGTCCACCCAGGCGTCCCAGCCGCCTTTGAGGGCATAGATCTCGGTGTAACCCTGCTTGATCAGCCATCGCGCCGCACGGGCGCTTGTGTACTCGTTCGGTCAGGCACAGTACAGGACAATCGGACGGGATTTGGGTTCTGCCAGAATCCAGTCGGTGTCCCTGGGAGCCATCCTTTTGGCCTTGGTGATCTTGACCTTGCTGTTGTCCCAATCCTTGGGAGAGCGGACATCCACGATCAGCAGTGATTTGTCCCCCAGACGTTGCTTGAGTTCCTCGATCGACATGGTCGGTACCTGCGAGGCAGCTGCCGCCAGAGTGGCATACAGGAAGACCCCTGCCACAATCCCCCAAAAAATTCGAATTCGGTGCATAGCACTCTCCTTTCGTTCTTTTTTCCATTTTAACGGATTTGGGAGTTTTTTCTTTTCTTGATTCCCGGGGAAATGTAATCTTGGGCGTGTTTATTTTTCGGACCATTTAATTACTCAGGAAGGATCCCATGGGACTCTTAGATTTTCTCTTTGGCAAAAAGGACCCGGTTACCCGTTTGCGTAAAGCCGTCGCTTCCGAAAACTGGGCCGAGGCCCTCACTTTTCGCGACGATATCGATGTCGAGTCGCTGGGGAGCAATGAACGGCTGGAGATCGATAAACTCTTCGCTGTCGCCGGTGACAGCCTGGCCCGGGTCAACATGGAAGAAGCCATGGCTTGTCTTCGGTCCGGTGAGATCAATCGGGCCGATGAGCATTTTGAACTGGCTTCGCGCCAGGTCTGCAGCAAGGAACTGGCCAAGGAGATCAGCAAGGCACGGAAAGCAGGACGTGGCAAGGTAGAGGCGAAGTCGGCAAAGACCTCCGATCGCCCGGCTCCTGTTGTCCCCCAAGAGGAGGCGGTTCCCCTGTCCACCGAGGGAGAAGGCCAGTTTGACGCCCATATCCAGTTGGAGCTGATCCTTTCGTCCTACCCGCCCGAGTGGGTTCCCCGCTATGAAAAGCTTCAGGGTCCCCTGCTGAAGGCCTTTCTGATCGCCCATCAGGGCGGTTATCAGGAGGCGGTCAAAGCGTTCAATGCTGTCGGCAAAGAAGACCGGGACGACATTTACTACTTCGAACTGGGTGCTCTCTATGCCCGCTCCCGCAAGAACCAGTTGGCCCGCAAGGCATTGCAGCAGGCTCTGGACATCAACAACGGGCATATGCTGGCTCTGGACACTCTGGTACGCTTGGAGATGCAGGCCAACAAAACGACTGCGGCGGAAAAAGTACTGATGCCAGTGCTCGACGCCCATCCGGGTGAACCCCATGCCGTCGGTCTCTGGGCTCTGGTCAGTGCCCAGAAAGGCGATATCGATAAATGTATCGAGTTGGGTCGTGAAGCGATCGCCGCGGGTAACAAAGATCCGGAGCTTACCGTGGTTCTGGCGACATTGCTGGAGCGCAAGGAGGAGTTGAAGGAAGCCGAAACCCTGTTACGCAAGCTGGGGCCTCTTGAGATGGGCAATGTTCACCTGGGAGAGCTCCTGTTGCGTCAGAATCGCGAGCTGGACAAACTGTTGGAGCTGTTCAAAAAGGCGATGGCACAGGACGGGGAGAACCCTCGATGGAAACTCCGCACCGCCCAGACCCTTTTGGCGAAAGGTTGGATCAAGGATGCCGAGCCGATGCTCGCCTCTCTGGCGGAACTGCGGGACATCCCCGACGTATTGAAGATGGAGATTGCGCATACCATCAAGGCATTGCAGGAGCGGCAGGGGAAATAATCTCCACTTAAGGGAAAGGCCATGCCGAATAAGGAGCCGATTCAACGATTGATGCAACTGGGACTGGTGGTTCTGCCTCTGGGAGGTGCTATCGAGGAGGCGGAATCCTTTACCCTGTTCAAGCCGGAATCGGTTCAGGGGAATACACGTCCCGACTGGGAGTACACTCTTGAAACCGAAGAGGGCGAGATCCATTGTGACGCTCCCTGCGGCACCCTGGACCTCCTGCAGGGACAATGGGTGTTCTGTGTGCACGAATACTCCCCCAACGCCGGCCCCGGCGATTTCTGCCAGGGGTACGGTTGCCTTGAACAGGCAACCGAGGCGGTAAGGCACTACTACTTTGATCCCGATTCGGCCATGAACCGCCAGCCCGAGTGATTGCGATATGGATATCAGTATCAGTTACTGCAGCCGCTGATCCATGGCTCCCAGAGCCTCCAGGTTGGCGGCTGTTCTATTGGAGAAAACCGGCATTAAACCTCGCTTTATCCCTGTCGATCAATCCGGTTTTTTTGAGGTCCACTGCGATGGCGAACTGATCTTCTCCCGCGACCTTGAGGGACGTTACCCCAGTGCCGGAGAGATCCTTCGTCTGTTGAAGATCGATTGAAGGAGGAGATATGGCTTTGACGCGCGAACGGGCACTGGAACTTCTGGAGCAACACCTTCAAAATCCCAATATGATCAAGCATTGCTTGGCCTCAGAGGCGGTTTTGGGCGCTCTGGCGGATCGCCTTGGGGGCGATCGGGACCAATGGCCCCTGGCCGGTCTGCTGCACGATCTGGATGTGGAGAAGACCGATGCCGACCTGTCGATCCATGGCACCGAAACCGTCCGTATCCTCGAGGAAGAAGGGCTGGATGAAGAGAGCCTGGAAGCGATCCTGCTGCACAACGAAAAGGCGGCCGGGCGTCCCCGGTCGACTCCCTTTCAACATGCCCTGGCCGCCGGGGAGACGATCACCGGCTTGATCACGGCCACCGCCCTGGTGTATCCCGATAGAAAGCTTGCCAGTGTCAAAGTGAAGTCCATCACCAAGCGGATGAAAGAGAAGGCCTTCGCCGCTTCGGTCGACCGAGATATTATCCGTGAATGCGAAATCCTTGGTATCCCTCTGCCCGAGTTTGCCGAGTTGGCCCTGAGATCGATGCAGGAGATCTCCGACCAGCTGGGTCTCTGAAAAAAATACTCTCCATCCGGCGACGGTGATCTCCTCAGCAGGGTAGAATAGGAGAAACAATCCCATCCTAGGAGGGTGTTATGTTACATAAAACTTTCATTGGGCTTTTTGTTGTACTGGGCCTGCTTATTGCCAGCCCCCTTTGGGCCGCTGGCGGTGGCTCCAGCTACAGCTACGGTTCCTCCGACAAACTGGAGGACGCCCAAGAGGCTATTGCAGCGGAAAACTACCCCCGCGCGATCAAATACCTTAAAAAAGCCGAGAAACAGGACCGTTACGATGCCGATATCCAGAATCTTCTTGGTTACTCCTATCGGAAGCTCGGCGACTTTGACCGTTCCAAAACCCACTATGACAAAGCCCTGCGGCTTGACCCCAACCATCTGGGTGCTCATGAATATATGGGCGAACTCTACCTGAAGCTGGATCAGCCTCAGGAGGCCCAGCGTATGCTGAAGCGCCTTAAGGTGCTTTGCGGAAGTTGTGAAGAATACCAGCAGTTGAAAACTGCGTATGACGGGTATGAAAAGAAGAAAGGTGGCGGATGAGCCCCACATCAGAGAACGACGAACCGGTACCACCCCCGGAGGGGCCGGCCCGGAACACGGGCCTGCCCCTGCCGGTTTATCGCTATATCCCCGGGGAAAATCGCCATCCCAATAAATCCCCGGAGACCCATCCCCTTCGATTTCCTCTCCCCAATCCGGATTTGGAACGTCCCCTTAAAGAACGTACCGAGTTTCTCTACGGTCTGGATCTGTTCAACCACGGGTACTGGTGGGAATCCCACGAAGCTTTTGAAGCTCTGTGGCTGGAGCTGGGACGAATCTCGCCCGATGCCCAGTTCTTTCAAGGGTTGATCCTCCTGGCCGGAGCCCTCATAAAAGATAAAACGAGGCAACATGCCATCGCCCGAAAGATGATGGACCAGGCCCGCCCCAAATTATTTACCGGCCAGGAACCACCGGTACCGATTGAGGTCGGCCCACTCTGGGAGCAGGTGCAGGATGTTTTGGCCGGAAGGCGTCTGGCGCCTCCGGTAATAACGATTAAACTGTAGATCATCTTTCCTGCTGGAGGTCCCCGCAATGATTACCCATATTGTCGGTATCGACTGTGCTGTAAAAGATGAGAATATGGGGCTGGCTCTGGCCCGCTGGACCGGGGCCGGGGCGGTGGTGCAGGAGTTGGTGGCCGGGCCCCGGCAGGCAGGGGCTTGTGCAGAGATCATCGCCGGATGGCTGGAACGGTATCCCCGCAGCCTGCTGGCTCTTGATTCTCCACTAGGCTGGCCGCAGCCCTTGCCGGAAAAACTTGCCCGACATTCAGCGGGGGAGCCGATTCCACTGGAGGCTGATGTGCTGTTTCGTCGCGAGACCGATCGGTTTATTCGCCGACGTCACGGCAAGCAGACCCTTGATGTCGGTGCCGACCGGATCGCCCGCACCGCAGTCGCGGCGCTCGACCTTCTGCAATCGATACGGAACAGGACAGGCCTTTCTATCCCTCTTGCCTGGGATCACCATATCGCCTCGGCTGCGGCCATCGAGGTCTATCCGGGGCAGACCTTGCGAGTCCACGGTCTCTGGGAAAAAGGCTATCGAAAGGCCGAGAACGTCGAAGGCCGACAACAGGTTCTGGAGCGGATTCAGCAGCATCTCCGCCTCGATTGCGATCCACAGATCGCCCTCCATTCGGTCGATGTCCTCGACGCCATCGCCTGCGTCCTGGCCGGCATCGATTTCCTGCAGGGAAAGGCCGAAGGGCCGGAGGATGAAAAACTGGCCCTCAAGGAAGGTTGGACCTGGGTGCGGGCTCCTCAAGGTATGGAATAGTTCTCTTTCACCTTGAAATAGAGCGAATCACGCTTCTTCGTTTGGATCGCTCGATGGATTTCTTTTACGGAGTTGTAAATGCGATTTCTGATATTGGCATGTTTCCTTTCGGTCGTTATGTCTTCACCATCTGCCTTTGCTGAAATCTACAAATGGGTGGATGAAAACGGAACGGTTCATTTCTCGGACACACCACCAGCGACAGAGGGTGAAGTTGAGACGGTGGATGCCGAACCGGCCTATGTGCCGGATGAAACCGAAGAGATGGAGTCTGAACCCGAGCAGGGAGAGTCCGGTTCGACCGATTCGGGTGTCAGTCTGGCAAAACTAAATACGGTCGATCTTTATGTGACTAACTGGTGTCCTTATTGTCGAAAGGCGGAGGATTATTTCCGGGCACGGGGGATCGAGTTTACGGCCTACAATGTCGACACCGACCGGGAAGCGCGGCAACGCAAGTTTGAGATGTCGGGCCGCAGCGGAGTCCCTTTTGCGGTGGTGAATGGTGTTCGTATCCGGGGATTTGATCCGGCGGGCTATCAGAAGGCGTTGTACTAGCGGGGATTATTCCTCAATGGCACCTTCCAGCAGAGGGCGCAGGAAGCGGTCGAAGGTGAACCGCTGCTTGTGGGTCAGCAGATTATAGTCACCCTGATTGTCGAGGAGGAAGATGGCGACACCCATCACAGTCTTCGGCAGATAGCCGGTCCCCTGAACACTGGTTTCGACCTCATGGGCGCGGTGATGGATCAGGTACTCAAGTTTTTCGACGTTGACGTACATGCAGTTCTCCAGAGATAGGTATTTTGAGTCTACATGCCATAAATACCCCAGAACCCCAAGCTCTTTTTCTGGGAGAGGTGGCTTGATCTATGAGTCGTTTCAAACTGCTCGTCATTCTGATCGTTGCCTGTTTATGGATCGCTGGTTTCCTCGTCATCCAGTTCGACGTTGTCGGCGTGTTTCTCCTGGCCCTCCTTTTTGATGTACTCCCCGGAAATGAAATCATGGATTCTACGTTGATCGGGGGTGTTCCAGCCTGTCTGGTCCTTGTAGGCTGTTTCCGTCGAAATTGGCGTGTTCCAGCGATCGTTTTGGCGCTGGTTTTAGCCCTGGCCCCATTGAACCTGGCTCTCTGGAGTTTTCGAGAAGAGAGTCGCACCTCCCGGCAGGAAGGCCTCCGGGCAGGGCTGGAAAAGTTGCGTGAACAAAGGGCCCTTCCTCACTCATTGGCCGATGCAAAAACTTTCAGCGGCCTTGCCAAAGGGCCGTTTGGAATCGATCCTATCTTCTGCAAAGTGGACGGGGAACATTTCGAGATCAGCTCCTATGGCGTACCGATTGGCCCCTGGGAGATTTATGAGAGTAAAACGGGAGAATGGAGATACGAAGAGTAGACAGTTAAAGCGCAGAATTTTAGAGGGCAGGCTCATTGAGCCTGCCCTTTGTGGTTTACTTGCCGATGGCAACCTTGGCGGCAGCCAGCAGTACTTCGTGGGATACCCGGATTGCATGGTCGGGGTGAACATACGCGAACTGGATCACCCCTTTGGTGTCGATCACATAGGCGGCCGGGACCGGTAGCAGATGATGAGTCTTGCCGGAGGCTTCTTCGAGGTTGATACCGAAGCTTTTCAGTTTTTCACGCATCTCGGGTCCGACCCGCCAGGCGAGACCGAAGGCTTTGGCGGCAGTTGCGTCACTGTCCGAAACCAGAGTGTACTTGGCTTTGGTTTTTTTCATGACCCCGGCGATCTTTTCCGGTTTGTCGGGGCTGATAGCGATAACTTGATAACCGAGCTTAATCAACTCGGGCTCGATCTTGGCGAGACCTCCCAACTGGAGGTTGCAGTACGGTCACCAGCCTCCCCGGTAGAAGATCAGGATGGTCGGTTTTTTGTTGAGAGCGGCGTAAAGATCGTAAGCCTGTCCTGCCCCTGTTTTGAGGGTGATGTCGGGAGCGTAGCTTCCGATCAGCACCGGGCAGATATTATTGGGGTTGTTTGGAAGGCTGCTGTCTGCGAGAGCCGCTATGGGAGATGTGACCAGCGGGAAAAGCAGGATCAGAAGCAGGAGCCGTATTTGACGCATGGGTTCCTCCTGAGACGGTTGGTTGAACTGCTTTCCTCTTCATTAAACCAGAGAGATCTCGTGGGCGCAATTCCTTCAGTCGTGTTGAGATCTCAGGGTGCAGGGAGTCGGTCAAACTCCTCCAGATATTCCATCAGATAGTGATAGAGAGGAAGGATGTCGGGAGCTTCTTCCGGAAGCATCGCCTCGATATGGCGACACCAGGAGTTGAGTTGCACTGGCCAGTAATCTTTGTGAAAGCCATGGGACTGGTAGCTGCGTAGCACCCAGGCTACCGTCTCCACCAGTACCTGCGGTTGAAAGTGTGTGAGCTGGGCAGCGATAAACTGGCCGTGATTCTGATGATTGAGAGTCATCGCTTCGGTGTTGCCCCCCCCGATCAGTTCCTCCAGATCTTGGCGGCTCGTCAGCTCCGCCGTTACGGCAGCGGCCAGCTGTTCACGTACGCGGTCGTAGGCGTTGGCCGCTTGAGGCGAAAAACACATCCGGCAAGCTTCCTGAATGAGATCGTCTCGGTTCATTCCAGCTCCAAAATGGGGAGGGCAATGAAAAAGCGGGCGCCTCCATCGGGGTTATTTTCGGCCCAGATACGTCCTTTATGGGCGGTCAGTATCTTGTTGCAGATCGCCAGCCCCAGACCGGTCGATTTCTCGTTGCCGGTGACTTGGGCGGAGAGACGGATAAACGGTTTGAACAGCTGCAGCATCTCTTCGGGTTTGACTCCCGGGCCCTGGTCGACAACCGCTACCTGAATCTCGTCCTCTGTCAGGGTGGCCTGCACTTCGATTTTGGCCCCGTGCGGACTGAACTTGATGGCGTTGGAAAGGAGGTTGTTCAGAACCTGACGGATCTTGTTGGCATCGATTTGAACGGGCAGGGTTTCGGCCGGAAGATGAAGTTTCAGGTCCATCTCCTTTTTTCCGGCCAGGGGCTGGTGCAACGATACGGCGTTTTTCAAGAGAGGGACCAGGTCGTCCGGCTCCAGGTCGAGCTTCAGGTGCCCGGCTTCAATCGCCGAGATATCGAGCAGGTCGTTGATCAGTTCCAACATAAACTGACTGAGCGAGCGGATATCATTGAGAAATTCGGCGTGCTGGTCGGCCAGAGTATCGTTGTCATGTTCCAGCATATAGTCGCTGTAAAGCATGATTGCTCCCAGGGGGTTCCGCAGGTCGTGAGCGGCCATCCCGAGAAACTGGTTTTTGATCTCGTTAAGGCGTTCCAGATCGGCGTTTTTCTTGTGCAGATCCCTTGTCAGGTTGGAGAGCCGGTTGTTAGTGTCCACCAGGAGATGGCGCATCTGCTCGATCTGCTCAGCGTGGACTTCTCCAATGACCAGGGTTTTGTTGCCCTGGCGCAGGAAGCGCATAAAGCAGGTCTGCGGCAGCTTTTGCCCGGTGCCAAAGCTCAGTTGATGGATGGTTTTTCCGTCGGCAGGCAAATGACGAATATCGAGATTATGTTCAAAATCAACGATAAGGCTTTTCAGCGGCTTCCCCATAGGGTTCTCATCCAGAAGACTCCGGCTGAATCGATTGGCACGTGTCACCACCCCTTCTTCATCGATCTCCATCAGAACCACTGCGGCGGAATACCATAAAAAATTGATCAACCAGGGATCAAAAGGGTGCGAATCATCTACCATTGCTGAATCCAGTCTTCCAATACATTGAGGTTTGCCAGAAAATGCGTATTTGAAACCCTGTCGAGAATTTCCGTTCCACCCCAGCTGAAGGCCTGCCCGCCGACGAGAATAGGGAGATCGGGGAAAGCCTCGCGAGCCCGTTGCAGGCTCTTCAAAAGGGTCGGTGCGTTGGAATAGAGAGCAAGACTGAAGCAGAGGACATGGGGAGTCTTCTCCTCGACCATCGCCAAAAGGTCGGGGAGTGGGGTGTTGGCACCGAGGAAGTAGCTGTCCCAACCGTGTGCTTCAAATAGATCCGCGACCATTTTACCGCCGACCTGGTGGTATTCATTGACGGTGCAGCTGACGATGGCTCGTCGACCACAGCGTTCGGTTTTAAAAAGAACGGGATAGACCTGGGCCATCAGCGATTCGGTCATGGCGGTGGCCATATGCTCGGCGGCGACGGAGATTTCGTTGGACTCCCACATTCGGCCCACGTGAACCAGACTGCGTTCGAACAGGCCCCGAT
>JANQIN010000080.1 GCA_028282145.1 Thermodesulfobacteriota bacterium
GTCGCTGAAGGCACTTTTAGCAGCAGCATGCAAAGTCTGGAAAATTGCCCAATCCATTGCTCTAAATTCAGGCCCTTTCTCAAATATCGCTTCTTCAACACGATCGTGGGCCTGCACCAGCCCTGGAATAGTTGCTCCTCCATTGGCATGAAGAATGGTCCCAGAAAGCGGAATCTCTTTCGGGTACATGCAAAGAATCTCTTGGAAAATTTCTGAAATTTCCATATGGCAACTTAACAGGTAATATATTGGTGATCAGGGGTGTTTTAACATGGCTTTCTGCCACCCTATGTGGTGAAAACAGCCTGATCTCAATTGCTTAAAACTTGCAGAACCGAATATTGTCTGCATAAAATACGTTTTATTTTCCCGCGAGTTACTTTGGTATCTCGCGTTTACTTATTCTCAAAAATCGGAGGGGAGCATGACTGAACCACGCCTTCTGGACCGGGTCCGGGAAGTGATTAGAGCACGCCATTACAGTATCCGGACCGAGAAATCCTATGTCGGGTGGATACGTCGCTTTATTCTGTATCATAATAAGCAGCATCCTAAAGACCTGTCCGCAATTCACATTCAACAGTTCCTGACGCATCTGGCCGTTGACGAGCGAGTGGCATCCTCCACTCAGAACCAGGCTCTAAACGCCCTGGTTTTCCTCTATAAACAGGTTCTCAAAATACAACTGGAGGCTATTGAGGATGTTGTCAGAGCGAAGAAACCGCAGAAGGTCCCGGTTGTGCTCAGTCGGGATGAAGTCGGGCATCTTCTGGCCTCACTCAATGGAACTCCCTGGTTAATGGCCAGCCTGCTTTATGGCTCCGGGTTGCGGCTTATGGACTGCTTGCGTCTGCGTGTTTCCGATATCGATTTTGATTACAAGCAGATAACTGTCCGTTGCGGTAAAGGAGCAAAGGACAGGCGTACCATGATGCCTGATGTAGTTTTTGAACCTTTGAAAACTCAGGTCGCGCATGTGAAGCAGATTCATCGGGCAGATGTCGCAGATGGCTTTGGTCGGGTTTATCTGCCCGCAGCATTAGAACGCAAATACCCGAATGCCGACCGCCAGTTGGGGTGGCAATACCTTTTCCCCGCTTCGAAGCGCAGTGTCGACCCTCGAAGTGGCAGGACCATGCGACACCACGTAAGTGAAAGCGTTCTACAGGGTGCTGTTAAAAAAGCGGTGAGGATAGCCGGGCTTGAGAAACCGGCCACCTGCCACACATTGCGGCACAGCTTTGCCACGCATCTATTGGAAGATGGTTACGACATCCGAACCGTGCAGGAACTTTTAGGCCATAAAGATGTGCGAACGACCATGATCTACACTCATGTGCTGAACAGGGGCGGACAGGCTGTCCGAAGTCCTTTGGACAGATGTTAAGCTTCCCCTCAGTTGTCAAAGAACAGTGGCGCCAAAACACAAAAAGCCGCAGAGCCCTTGATGCAGGGCCTTGCGGCTTTGGTTATCTTGGAAATCCCACCATCTCTTGCCCCCACAAGTATCAGTGACCGAATTGTATAAGATACGGCTACTTTAGAGGCATTGACGTCGACAGGCAACAGGTAATTTCAGGGTGTGGAGAATCCCATTCCTTTCAGGCCGGATTTGACCTCCCGATAGAGCCCGAACTCCTCCGGCTCATGCAGATAGAGGTATTCCGGGTCTTTTCCTTTGACGTACCGGTCGAACAGGGGCTGGATGGCCTCTTCCGCCTGAATCCGTTCGAGCAGAAGAAAGATGGCGGATTTGCGGAAGTTGATATCCTCGTTTTCGTCGAGGCTCAAAATCAGAAGCTTTCGGACGATCTTGTCATTGAGAGCCACCAGGTTGTCACGGACACGGTCGCCTTCCTCGCTGTAATCCGCTCCGGACCTGAAGAGGTCCCGCCACTGATCGATCAGGTCCGCCCCAGGGTCGGGGCCTTGCGGTTTACGGCCGAACAGCCGTCCCCAGAAACCGACGCAGGAGTCGTTTTCCTTCAGTTTTTTGATCAAACGCCGTGCCCGTGCCCTGGAATCTTCCTGGGAGATGACGTGCCCCTTTTCGTAGAGGAGGCGCGCATTGGGTCTGGTCATGTACCGGGCATATTCTTCGTTCAGCGAGCCGAACCCGATATCGGTGTAGTCGTCTTCGTGGGAAAACTGGTTGGTGTAGATAATGGCAAACCGGTAGGTCCCCTCGGATTCGACAATCTCGCGGGCAATATCTTCATCGCTGTAGTTGGGGTATTGTTCACGCAGGGCTTGAACGCTGACTGTTCCCATGGCCACCTCCCAGAAAACATAAAAGCGGTACCTCGCATAACAGGCACCGTACAGGGAAGGGAAGCCGTTGTTGTGCTGACTGTTATGAATGAGGCGGGGTGTCGAATCTGAACCGCTCAACACACTGAACAGCCCTATTTATAAGAGGGAACAGGGCGGCTTGCAATAAAAAAAATGACACAGAAAGTTAAAAAGTGTTTTTGGCTTCAGGTTGTTGTTTGGATCACACCCTCTAAAGCGATGTCCAGAAGACGCGCCAGCTCGGCTTTTTGGATCGTTAACGGGGGCATAAAGTACACCACATTTCCCAAGGGTCGTAACAGAGCTCCTTGCTTCAATGCATGCTTGTAGACCTCCAGACCTTTACGCTGCTGCCAGGGGTAGGGGGCATTGGTGGTCTTGTCCTCGACCAGCTCCACCGCAGCGACCATGCCGCAACGACGCATCTCTCCAACATGGGCCAGCGCTTCAAACCGTTCTCTGTAGTCTTCGATGAGGGCCATTTTGGCGGGAAGTTGTTCAAGGATCTTTTCATCCCGGAAGATATTGAGGGTTTCGACCGCGACAGCGCAGGCGAGGGTATTGCCGCTGTAGCTGTGAGAATGGAGGAACGCCTTCAGGGTGGCGTAATCGTCGTAGAACGCGTCATAGATGGTATCGGTGGTGATGACAACCGACAGAGGCATCGTGCCGCCGGTAATCCCTTTGGAGAGGCACATCAGGTCCGGGGCGACACCCGCATGCTCGTTGGCAAAAAGGGTCCCGGTACGGCCGAAACCGACGGCGATCTCGTCGGCGATATAGTGGATACCGAACGCATCACACAGGGCCCGGAGCTTTTCAAGGTAGACCGGAGGGTAGACACGCATTCCGGCGGCTCCCTGGATCAGCGGTTCGATAATGACGCCGGCAATCTGGTCGTGGTGCTCGGCGACCGTCTGTTCCATGTTTTCGAAGCATTCGGCGTTGCAACTGTCTCGATGCTGTTTGTAAGGACAGCGGAAACAATCCGGCCCTTGTACCTGAAAGCCGTCCATCAGCATCGGCTTGTAAATTTCTTTGTAAAGATCGCAGCCGCTGACGGACAGGCAGCCGACGGTTTCACCATGATAGGCCTCGGTAATGGACACGAAGCGGGTCTTCCGCGGTTTACCGACCTGTTGCCAGTACTGAAAACTCATCTTGAGAGCCGCTTCGATAGCGCTGGAACCGTTGTCGGCAAAAAAGACCCGGCTCAGGTCGCCCGGGGTCAGTTCGGCAAGACGTGTGGCAAGTTCAACGCCGGGCTCATGGGTGAAGGTGGTGAAGATATGGTGAGAGATCTTCTCCGATTGTTCCCGGAGGGCCTTGTTCAGCCGTGGATTGTTATGCCCGAAAAGGTTGACCCACCAGGAACTGACCCCGTCGATGTAGCGCTGACCGTCCGTACCGATCAGGTAGACCCCTTCACCCCGTTCAATAGGGATCGGTGGCTGGTCTTCAAAATCCTTTTCCTGCATACAGGGGTGCCAGACATGCTTACGGTCCAGAGCGATCAGATCGGCAGTGTTCATGAGGCCGTCTCCAGGAGATTGCGCAAGGGTTCCGTGTTTGGGGAGTCCTGCAGATGGTACATCAGGGTTTCGGTCTGCGCCTCAAAGATCCCCTCAACGGCCGGAAATACGCCCAGGCAAGGAACATCGGTAAAAGCCGCCAGGGTTTCGGCGACGGTGGTTTCAGCGGGGCCGGGGTTCTCCGGCATCCGATTGATCACATACCCGGCAATCTCAAGGCCGGTGGAGCGGGCCGCCTCGAACGTCAACAGACTGTGGTTAAGGGTGCCGAGATCGGGGCGGATCACCACCAGCAGAGGGAGGCCCAGGTCGGTGGCCAGATCCCGGATGGTTTGCCCCTCGCACAGGGGAACCAGCAGTCCTCCGGCCCCTTCCACCAGGGAAAAATGACCCTCGATCTGCTCTTTGACTTGCCTTGTGAGGGTTTTGTAACAAACTGTAACTCCGTTCCTTTTGGCCGAAACCAGGGGGGCCAGCGGTTCATCCAGGCGAAGAGGGGAGATGGCGGAAATCTCCTGCCCGGATCGGGCGGCCCACTGCAGACGTTCAGCGTCCGATTCCCCAACAGGGAGAATGTCGACCCCGGTTTCCACCGGTTTGCAGACCCGGATATCCCGGTCGCGCTCAACCAGGTACCGGGCGATGGCGCAACTGACGCTGGTCTTGCCGACGCCGGTGTCGGTGGCGGTAATAAAGAACCCGTTCATGTGTCAGCGCACTGCAGGTTGGTCATCCCGCCGTCGGTTAACAACTGGTGGTCGACCTGCAGGTTCCGGCCGGAAGTGGTCAGGTAGTTGCCGACCATCATCCCGGTGGCACCGGCCATAAAAATCCAGGACTGGTATTCCCGGAGATTGGTCTCGCGTCCTCCGCAGACCGAAAGCCGAACCTTGGGCATCAGGTAGCGCATCAGGGCGACGATCCGGATGCAGTCCATCGGGGTGAGAAGATGTTTCCCTTCCAGGGGGGTCCCGTCGACCGGGTTGAGGAAATTGAGAGGGACGGAGTCGACCTCCAGCTCCGCCAGGGTGCGGCCGAACTCGATCCGCTGCTCCAGCGATTCCCCCAGACCGAACAGACCGCCGCAGCAGACTTTCATGCCGCTCTTTTTGGCGACAATCACCGTGTCCACATCCTCCTGGTAGTCATGGGTGGTACAGATTTGCGGGAAGAAGGAGCGGGCAGTTTCCAGGTTATGATGGTAGGTGCCGCAACCGGCCCCGGCCAGTTGGGTCGCCGCTTCTTGCGTTAAAAGGCCGAGGGACGCACTGGGGACGATATCACAGCGTTCGCTGATTTCGCGCAGAGTCTCCAGGATGGTATTGAAATCGGCACCGGTCACACGGGTTCCACTGGTGACGATCCCGTAGCAGCAACTGCCGGCCTCTTCGGCCCTGATGGCATCCTCCACCATCTCCTGTCGGCTTTTGAGGCCAAAGACGGGCGCATCGGTCTTGTGATGGGCCGACTGGGCACAGAAGGAGCAGTTTTCCGGACAACGGCCCGATTTGGCGTTGACGATGGAGCAGAGGTGGACCCGATTGCCCGAAGCGGCTTCGGCAAGGCTGTGACTTCCCGCCAGCCAAGCCGTCAATGCGGGCCCTTCCGCCTGGAGAAGTTCCAGAGCCATGGAGTCGGTAAATGCTTGACCGGTGGTCAGTTTTTCGGGAGCAATCGGTGTCGGGTACATGAAATCTCCTTGGGACAGAATACCGGCGAGGGTACCGGGCTGCCGAAGCAATGTCAACTCTCTCTTCGAGACAGGTTGACAAAGGTGAGTATGCTTTCCATCCCATGAGAGACTAACCTGTTGATATTGCTTGGGGTTCGATTGACATCAGTTCCCAGGTCAGTATAGTTTTTTAAGGAGACATTGCGTGTACGGGGAATTGGAGAAGCAGCACACTACTTTCGTTCACAGAGCACGATCACGCGCCCTGCGATCCACGGAGGCTTTATGAATAAGTCAGAACTGGTGGAAGCATTGGCTCAGAAGAAAGACCTGAGTCACAAGAAGGCCGAAGAAATCGTGAACCTGATTTTCGACTCGATGAAGCAAGCCCTGGTTGACAACGATCGTATCGAGATCCGTGGGTTTGGCAGCTTTACAGTGAAAGACTATAAAGCATACAAGGGGCGCAACCCCAAGACGGGCGAAATCATTACCGTGAAACCGAAGAAACTGCCCTTTTTCAAAGTGGGTAAGGACCTCAAGGAGCGGGTCGATCATACCTGACAACCTCGCCACGCCCATCTCTACCTGAAGGAGTTGAGTGTGATCAAGGCGTATCGTGGCGAGATGCCGCAACTTGGTACAGAGGTTTTTGTGGAACAGAGCGCCCAGGTGATCGGGCGGGTATCCATCGGTGACCAGTCGAGTGTCTGGTTCAATGCCGTAATTCGTGGGGACGTCAATACGATTTCCGTCGGCGATCGTACCAATGTGCAGGACGGTACCGTGATCCATATCACGAAGGATCATCCTACGGCGATAGGTAACGATGTGACCATCGGCCATAATGTCACGCTGCATGGATGCGAAATCGGCTCCCGTTGCCTGATCGGTATGGGGGCCGTTGTTCTGGATGGGGCTGTTATCGGCGATGATTGCATTATCGGCGCGGGCGCACTGGTTGCGCCAGGAACGGTTGTTCCTTCTGGGATGCTGGCGGTCGGTTCTCCCGCCCGGGTCCGTCGTGAATTGAAGCCGGAAGAGAAAGAACAGCTGATCCAGTCGGCCCAAAACTATATTCGTTATAAACAAGATTATTTGCCATGAACGCACCGCATCTGAAACATGTCCTCGGATCTCCCATGCTCGAAGGCCTCCAGGCCTCCGAGATTGAGGAGTTATACCGTTTTCTCGAGTTTAAAAAATTTATTGCCGGTGCCACCATATTTCTTGAAGGGATGGATGGCGAATACATGTACCTGCTCCTTCGCGGGACCGTGAAGGTCTCCAGAATGACGGGGGAAGGGAACGAAAAGATTCTTGTTGTGCTCGGCCCGGAGGATATGTTCGGTGAGATGGCCGTTTTTGAGCCTCTGCCCCGTGAAGCGACGGCACGGGTGGTGGAGGAAGCACAACTGGCGATTCTGAGCCGGGACAAATTCGAGGAACTGGGGCAAACCATGCCCCGCCTCGCGCTTAAACTGACCATGAATATCGTTCGTGTTCTGGCGCGTCGTGTCCGCGAAGCCGGAGATGAGTACCGTGAGATCGCCGAATGGGTCAATGCCAATACGTGATTTCTGCTGATTCCCTTACAAAACTCTTTTACAACTATGCGAAAAGGTCCGAATCGCCGCCGGACCTTTTTCCTTTTTTTTCAATTGCTTCTGCCAAAGAGGTTGGCTATAGTCGGCCCGTTTGTGAGCGTGCTATTAGATTTCATGCCCCCTGAGTGAACAGAGGTAATTTCATGATCGAATTGCTCAACAAAGAACTGATCTTTGGCCTTTTTGGTGGCCTTGGCCTGTTCCTCTTCGGGATGAAGATCATGTCCGAAGGCCTGCAAAAGATTGCTGGCGACCGGATGCGAAAGATTCTGGAGGCCCTGACCAACCACCGGCTCATCGGTTGTCTGGTCGGTCTGCTGGTAACGGTGATTATCCAGTCCTCCAGCGCCACCACCGTTATGGTGGTCGGCTTTGTCAACGCCGGGTTGATGAACCTGGCCCAGTCGATCGGGGTCGTTCTCGGCGCAAACATCGGTACCACCATCACCGGTCAGCTCATCGCGTTCAAGATCACCAAGTACGCCCTTCCCGCCATTGCCCTTGGTGCCGGTTTCAAGCTCTTCGGTCGTAAAAACAAGCAGGTATATATCGGCGAGATCCTGCTCGGGTTCGGCATGCTCTTTTACGGTATGATCCTGATGAAAACCGCCTTCGGTCCCTTGAAAGGCAGTGATGAGTTCCGGGAGATGTTTCATCTGGTCGGTGACTACAAACTGCTCGGTATCTTGATCGGTGCGGTGCTGACCATGATCGTCCAGTCGTCCAGCGCTACCATGGCCATTACCATGTCCCTGGCGGCCACCGGAGCACTGTCGTTCGAAGCCAGTGTAGCCCTGATCCTGGGCGAAAATATTGGTACCACCATCACCGCCAATCTGGCGGCGATCGGAACCAACACCGCTGCCCGGCGGGCCGCTTTTGCGCATTTCCTGTTCAACGCGCTCGGTGTCTGTTACATGCTGTTGTTGTTCAACGTCTTCCTCGGTTTTGTCGATATGTTCTCTGCCGGAGACCCGGACATGATCATTCAGACACAGGCGCAGGCGGCCGAGTTCGGTATGAACGTCGGGGACAAACCTTTTATTATGCGGCACATCGCCAACGCCCATACCGCGTTCAATATCGTCAACACCCTGATCTTCCTGCCACTGGTCGGGGTATTGGCAAGGCTGGCAACCTCGATTATCCCAGGCAAAGAACCGGCGCAGGAGATCTATCATCTCAAGTACCTGGACAACCGTGTCCTTAACACACCGCC
>JANQIN010000106.1 GCA_028282145.1 Thermodesulfobacteriota bacterium
CATTTCCGGTATGTGGGACAAAACCACCAGGCCACCGATGTGACGCGGGTGATGGCCGGTAGAGATCTGGTGATGTTCCCGGAAAGTGCCCAGGAAGAGAAATGGGCCGCCTACGGTATCCAGCACGGTGGTCCGGGCAGCCTGATCGTCTCGGTCGGGAATGCGATCGACCTTGGGCGGTCCCGCGGTATCTATACGCTGGGTAGTGCCCTCAACAAACGCCTTCCGGCTGAGGGCAGCAACCTCTTCATCACTGTCGGATACGACTTTGACGAAAACCTGCGACCGGACGAAATACAGGGTTTCTTCGATACCCTCGACCCACTGGCCAGAGAATACGCTAGGACGGAGGATACCCGGTATCTGACCGAAGCACGGGCCGATGTCATTGCCCCCTTTATCCCCGATGTTACCGGAACCGGGCAGATCGACATGGTGTCCTCCGCCATTATTGCCTCCGGCCAGGACAGCAGTGTGGCCCTTCTGACCCCCGGCGATATCAATGTCGGGCGCAGCAGTCTGACCACCGTAGCCGCCGGTAAGGAAACCGGTATCCAGGCCCAGGCGGGCGGCGCGCTTCTGACCTACACCGTGGGTGATGTGAACGTCAACGAATCCCGGATGGTCGCCTTTGGCGGCAACAAGATCTTTGTCTGGTCCGATAAGGGGAATATCAATGCCGGTCGGGGGTCTCGTTTCGATGTCCGCCCCGGAGAGCTGGAAATTCTGGAATCGATCCAGGAAGGCGAGATTATCTCCACCGTTCTCTATGCCCCTCCCTCCGTGGGAAGCGGCATCTCGGCCCCCTCGTCCGACCCGGACGGCATCCTCGGTCCCCAAGGTGTCCCCGAACAGGGAGATATTATCCTGATTGCTGCCGAGGGAGAGATCGACGCCGGTGAGGCCGGGATTTCCGGCGGGAATCTCTTCCTGGCCGCGAACGAAATCATCAACGCTCAAAACATCTCTTTCTCGGTCGGATCGGTCGGCGTTCCTTCCGGGGGGCCCAGTATCAGCCTTGGAGCGTTGGCCGGGGGAAGTTCCCTGACCGAAGCAGCCAAAGTGGCCGAGGAAGCCGCAGGCTCTGCCGGTGGGCCGGATCAAGGTTTGACCCAGGAGATCGGCAAGGCTCTGTCACGCTGGTTTGACGTCGAAGTCATCCAATTTAACGAGTAAAGCTGTGTTCACGGGAGATGATTCCCGTTGACGCCAAATCACTTCTTGTTCAACTGCTTTTGGAGGTCGGTGTGTTCAATCGTATGCATCTCGTGTCCGGTCTGGTGATCGGGGTTCTTCTGTTCCTGGCAGGAACAACTCAGGCGATGGCCTGGTGGAATGATGACTGGAAATACCGCCAGGCGATCCCGCTCAGTGCCGGGGATTACGGTGTCGGAACCGAGACCGCAGACGTCCCGGTCCTGATCCGCCTGCACCAGGGCAATTTCGATTTTGACCAGGTCAAAGCCGACGGCTCCGATATCCGTTTTGTCGGCAACGACGATCAGACTCCGATCAAGTTTCATATCGAACGGTTTGACCCTGTGGACGCCATCGGTCTGATCTGGGTCCGGGCCAGCCGTTTGGAGCAGATCTGGATGTACTACGGCAACGAGCAGGCGCCAGGAGCGCAGGATCCGAAAGGGACCTACGATCCTTCGCAAATCCTGACCCTGCACTTCAGTGAAACCAAAGGCAATCCGAAGGATGTGACCGTCTATAACCAGACGCCGGCCCGGTTTTCCGGCGGCCTGGGTCTGCCCTCGGTGATCGGCAACGGTCTTCTGGCCCGGGGACGGGGGGATATCTTGGTGATTCCCGCCGGTCCGTCAGTGGATCTGACCAACGGCTTCACCTTCAGTACCTGGATCAAGCTCGGCATCCCTCAGCAGGATGCCTATCTGGCGTCGGTGGAAGGTCCCAACGGGGCCTTGCAAATGGGGGTTAACGGTCTTCAACCCTACCTGCGCCTCACCAATAATGCCGGGACCCATACCCTGCCAATGACTTCCAGTCTGACTGCCGGTACCTGGCACCATGTGGCCGGGACTGTCGCACCCAGCGGCGATATGGCTCTCTATCTGGACGGTCAGCCTGCCGGAACTGCATCGTTCAGCGGCAACTGGCCGGAACTGAAATACGACCTGGCCCTGTTCGATAGTACCGCTGGCGGTCATGCTCTGGACGGGGAGATCGATGAGGTCCAGGTGGCAAGCGTTGCCCGTCCTCAGTCCTACCTGCAGGTCAATGCCAAAGGGCAGGGCCCGGAGGGAGTAAGACTGGCATTGGGTGACATCCAGGAGAATGAGGGTGGTAGCCGCAGCAGCTCCTATATGACCGTGGTGGCCCAGAATATTTCGGTCGACGGCTGGGCTATCATCGGCCTGCTTCTGTCTTTCGGTGCCGTCTGCGGTGTGGTCTTTATCAACAAGGCCCTTGCCTATCGTCAGATGAACAATGAAAACCGGATCTTTCTGCATGCTTTCCGGAATCTGGATGACCCCCTGGCGTTGGATGGGCAGCAGGTCGAGTACCCGCAGTCCCCGATCTATCGGATTTATGCCGACGGTGTGGAAGATATCAAGGGCTGGATGTCCCGCCACACGGATGTCGAAAAACCAGAGATGTGCCACAAGGCGCTCAACACCTTCAAAACGGTCCTTGAGAACGCCTATATGCTCGAGAACAAGCGGATCAACTCCGGTCTTATTGTCCTGGCCATGGGGATTTCCGGGGGCCCCTTTCTCGGGCTTTTGGGAACGGTCTGGGGGGTTATGAATACCTTTGCTGCGATGGCACTGTCCGGTGAGGCCAACCTGGCGGCTATTGCCCCCGGTATCGCTTCGGCCCTTGCCACGACCGTTTTCGGTCTGGTGGTCGCTATTCCTGCACTTTTTGCCTACAACTACCTGGCATCCAATGTGAAATCGATGGTGACCGACCTCGGAATGTTTGTCGATCAGTTCTCCAATATGGCCGATCACACTTACGGCAAGGAGGAGCTATGAAACGGCGAGACCTCTACGACCAGCAGGTCATCGATGAAATCAATGTGACTCCTTTGCTGGACCTGGCCTGGGTGCTGCTGGTGGTATTTGTTATTGCCGTGACTGCTGCGGTTCAGGGAATCAAGGTCAACCTTCCCAAGGCGGCGAACGCTGCGGCAAAGATCAAACCGTCCACCAAGGCAATCACCATTGCTGCCGATGGAACCATCTATCTCGACAGCTTTGTCGTCACCATGCCCGAACTGGAGATGCGGCTGCAGGCGGCTCGTGCTGCCGATCCGGAATTGCCGGTGGTGATCAAGGGAGATGAGTCGGTCTATTACAGCAAAGTGATCGAAGTCCTTGATTTGATGAAAAAGCTGGAAATCACCCAACTCGGTCTGGTGACCACCAAGGTCGTTCAGTAGTTCGGGGACCATGGAAAAGCCGAAACGAAAATCAAACTCCTCGGCCTGGATGGCTTATGCCGCGATCGGCCTGGTCTTTCTGGTGCTGGCCTACGGCATCCTGAAGCTGTTTATGTCACGCGGAGGCGGACCTCCCAAACGGGAAACTCTGGTCACCCTGCTGGATGTCAAACCGCCACCGCCGCCACCGCCACCACCGGAACTGCCACCGCCACCGCCGCAGATGAAGGAAGAGATCGTCGAGCCGACACCGGAGGATTCACCGGAAGATGCACCTTCCGACGAGGAACCGGCCAGCAACGAAGTCGGGTCCGATGAAGAGGGGAGTGCCGACGGAACCGGCTTGCGCGCCAAAAAAGGGGGGAAAGCGATTGGTGGCGGTGGAAAGCAAAGCCTGTTGCGGAAATTCGCCTGGTATACGCAGATTCTGCAGAAGGAAGTCCGCAGTGAATTGATGGGGCGCCTGAAAAAAGAAGGCGGTGTCCCGGCTGGAAAGCACGAGGTCCTGGTCAGGCTGACCCTGGACGATTGGGGCAAGGTCTCTACCTTCGAAATTGTCAGCGAAGCCAGGGATTCGCGAGTCAACCAGACCCTCGCAAGGGTCCTCGGGCAGATTCAGATCAGCGAACCGCCCCCCTCGGACATGCCCAAGGGCATGACGGTCCGGGTGGCCTCAAACGGTTAATTTATCCCCCTCTCGGGGGGTGTCGTTATTTATCAAAAGGGAGGAAGTTCATGTATCTGCGCAACGCGCTCCTCGCCATCGTCTGTGTGATGGCACTGGTCTTTGCTGCGCCTGTGACAGCGGAAGACACCGGCAAAGCCGACAAGATGAAAACCATGGAAGGGGTTGAGGCCCTGCTGGATCTGCTGATTGAAAAGAAAGTCCTCAGCGAAGAGGAGGCGGTGGATTTTCTCAACGAGCTGGATGCCAAAGGGGGGGCTTCCCGCAAGCTGGTGAAGCGTCGTAAAGGGGAATATAAGCACAAAGAGGTGACCTCTCTCCCGGAGTGGCTGGATCGGTTTGATCTCCATGGCGACATCCGTATCCGGGGGCAACACGATGCATTCCCTTCGGGGAATGCCCAATTTGTGGACCCGGCCGAACCGACCGAGCCTTTGAACACCACAGTGGATCGCTCCCGATTCCGTTACCGCCTGCGACTGGGGATCGACGCTGAAATCAATGAAGATTTCATGGCCGGGATCCGTCTGGCGACCGGTAACGAGAATGACCCGATTTCCACCAACGATACTTTGGGTGATTATCAGAACAAGGACGGTTTAACCCTGGATCGAGCCTTTGTGAAATGGACGGTATTTCATCCGGAAGATCCGTTTACCCCCAATAGAAAACTGTCGGTTTACGCCGGACGGTTTAAAAATCCTTTCTTTTCCACCGATCTGGTCTGGGATAACGACCTGAACTTTGAAGGGGTGGCGGCCAAATGGGAGTATCCCAATTCGGATAACGTGAAATATTTCGGTAGCCTGGGCGTTTTCCCGCTGCAGGAAGTGGAGTTCTCCAGCGACGATAAATGGCTGTATGGAGCCCAGTTCGGTTTCACATACCGGGACAAGCTCGATCGTCCATGGCTCGGTTTCAAGTTTGCTGCAGCGTACTACCATTACGCCAATCTCCTCGGACGCGTCAGTCCCGCCGGGGACCCGGATCTGTACGACTATACGGCACCTCCCTTCCAGCAGAAGGGTAACGCTCTCATCGATATTGATCCGGACAGCACCGATGTCCTAACGGCTCTGGCGTCCGAATACCGGATTCTTGACCTTCTTGCCGAGGTCGACCTGACGTACTGGGATCCCATTCGGGTCATCATGACCGCAGAGTATGTTCACAACCTCGGTTTCGATAGTGGCGATATCCTGGACCGGATCAACCAAAGCTCCACCACACCGTTTAACGGTTATATCCCCGATGAAGACTACGGGTACCAGGTCGGATTGTCCGTGGGCTATATGACCGGGAACGAATTCGGAGACTGGCGGGCCTTTAAGGAGAGAGGCGACTGGCGCGTCTTTATCTACTATCGTTACCTGGCCGGCGACGCCGTTCTGGATGCCTTTACCGACTCGGACTTCCACCTGGGTGGAACCAACGCTAAGGGATGGATTCTGGGCGCTGAATACGGTCTGGCGCGTGATGTCAATCTCGGATTCCGCTGGTTGACGGCGACCGAGATCGAAGGTCCGCCCCTGTCGATCGATGTCTTTCAGCTTGATCTTAATATGGCCTTTTAATCAAACGGGGCGACAGGGCCCTAAGGCCCTGTCTGCCCATGTGGCAGATACGCAGTCACCCTGAACCTGGGACAGGAAAGACCATGAAAAAGCTCTCACCACAAATCTGGATACCTTTGATCGTACTGGTCGCCTTGGGACTCGGGCTGGGGATCAACTATTTCCGCATGACCCAGGAAAGGGACGTTCATGCCGGGGTGGTCGCCAAAAAGGACGAGCGAATCGGTCTGCTGCAAAAGAAATATGCCGAAGTAAAAGTGCAGAAGGACGAACTGATGGTGACCCGGAGCCGTCTTGAAGCTCAACGGGCCCGTCTGACCGCCGATGTCACCGATCTGAAGAAAAAGCTGGAGATGTCTGCCGGGGAACAGATGGTTCAGCTGGAAAAGCTTGAAAAGACACTGGCAAAGGTCCGGGAAAGCCTCGCAACTCAAAAAGAATACACTCGGCAGGCCTGGGCGAGAGTGAACCTGTATCGCTCTGCCATGAAGGAGTACAAGGTGCAGGATAGGGAGCAGAAACACGAAATCTCCTCCCTTGGCGGCAAGCTGCGAGCAACCACCTCGATTCTGGGTAGAGCAAAAAAACACAATGTCGAATTGATCTCTCTGGCGCAGGATCTGCTCGAGAAGTATTCCATGAAAGGGGTTTTCCAGAGCCTCGCCGAGAAAGACGTGTTCGTCCAGATGAAGAAGATCGACCTGGAGAAATTTATCCAGGATTACCAGGACAAACTGGAAGCGCAGAAGTTTATCGACACACGGGGAGGATAGTTGGCGTCCAATAGGGGTGGCCCTTAGTTGGCTCAACCATGCGCCAAAAGCTAATTCCTTTGTGTCCTGTCTCTCATCCTCCATTAACAGATGCGTACGACTATTCCTTACTAAACCTGTATCCGGATTCAAGGCCATACACGAGATGATGAATACTTTCAGAGCTGCAGTTCTTGTCTTGATTCAAATCGTCGTACTTGTCAGCACCTGTCATTCCGCAAATTTTGAAGTCTATGATGCGACTTTTTATAAGAATAAACCCAGCTTAGCCCCCTATGGACTGCAGGATATTGATTTAAAATATGCAGTCAAATTCTGGAACTACCGAGAAAAACGGGTCAATCCCAACATCCCCAAGATTATTGAAGTAAGTCGGGGCTTGGATACGGACAAAATTCTTGTTGTTGATATTGAGGACTGGGATGTTTCCCAAAAAGGGCTTTCAGGGGAACGCGCCATCCGGAAATACACTGCTGTTGCCCGGACCATCAGGCAAACGAATCCGCAGCTCAAGTTTGGTTTTTACTCGGTGTTGCCTATCCGCGATTACTGGCGAGCTTTGGGTTCGCGCGGTCTGAAAGAAAAAATCCGTTGGCAGCATGAAAACAAAAGACTCCATGGGATCAGCCAATACGTCGACTATGTGTTCCCCTCACTCTATACCTTTGACGGCAATGTCAAAAGATGGGTCACATATGCCAAGGAGAATATTCGAGAAGCACGTCAGTACAAGAAACCTGTCCTGGTATTCTTGTGGCCCCAGTTTCATGACTCCACGAAGTTGAAGGGAGAGTATCTTCCAAAAGATTTCTGGCGGACCCAATTGGAGACGGCCTTTCAGTATGCCGATGGCGTGGTTATCTGGGGAGGGCATGGTCAGGTCTGGGATGAGAGTGCGGCATGGTGGCAAGAAACCGTACGCTTTATCGAGACGATAAACCATGAAAATTAGCCAGCTTCTTATCAGCGGTGCCTGCGCCAATCTTATCGGTCACATTGTTCGGTTGGCGGCGGCGGTTGTTCTCCCGCCTTTCGTTATTGCGATTATCGGCACAGAGGACTATGGGGTTATCGTCATCGCCACGACCGTCATGGCCTTTGTCACACTGGTTCAAGCCGGGACACCCAGTGCCTTAAGTCGCTTCTTATCGGAAGCCTTGGTGAACGATGAGAGCGACAACTTTCGGGAGGTTCTCAGTACAGGTGCCTTGCTTTTCTTCCTTTTGAGTGTTGCAGCCTTTCTGGGTTCTCTCCTTCTGTCGTTTTTCCCCACTCTGTTTTTCTCTGAGTCCTCGCCTTCATTTGGCAACGCCCGCTTTGTCATAGCGACCATTGGTATCGTTGCAGCACTCAATATTTTTTCCTGTTTCGCAAGTACAATTCTTTATGTAAAGCATAAATTTAGCATCCTGAATGCCGTACGTATTGTGAATGTTTTTATCAGGGTGGCGTTAACTCTCGCCTTTGTGTACTGGTACGAAACTACCTTTAGCTATTTTTATGGTCTCGTGCTCAGCAGTTTTATTGCACTTCTCTTAATGCTGATTTTTGCTTTAAAGCATATAGAAAAAAACCAAATATCCTTAACAAAAATAAGTTCAAAGAAAGCAAAGAATATATTCAGTTATGGGGTCACCGTCTTTTTGTATAGCAGTTTATACCTCTTATATATACAGGCCAATTATATTCTGGTTGGGAAGTTCCTAGGCCCCTCCGAGGTGACAATACTGAATCTGGCCTTTGTCTGGGGCGTTGCCTTGCGAGGCCTTGTTGTTTCAGCGGTATCCGTTCTGGCGCCTTCCGCGTCCATGCTGAATGTTCAAAACGATCAAGCCAGGTTGCAACTGCTTTTTATCCGAGTGACCAAATACAGCCTGCTTATCTGTCTCCCTGTCGTGCTGTTCCTGACCCTTTTTCGTCACCAGATTTTCAATCTCTGGATGGGGCCGGGGTATGAACTCTCCGCCATGTTGATGGTACCCGTTATGATCGGTGAGCTTTTTGCGATTGCTGAAGCTGGCGGTGCCCAGATTTGCCTGGCGACAGGAAATATCCGATTTTTGATTCTCACAAATATCCTGTTTGGAGTCATCAATGTCGTGTCCGTGATGCTGATTTGCCACTATGCGGACAATCCGCTGCTGCACATCTCGATTGTGTACGGGGTTGCATTGACTGTCCGATCCGGTTTGCTGACCCCTTTTTATGTCGTCTGGAAGTTCGGCTTTGGTCTGAGACAGTTTCTCCTTGAATGTTACGGGAGGGCCGGTCTGGTTCTGTTGTGTCTGTCTCCAGTCATTATTTACAGCCTGTCTCAAGCCCCACTGACTGTGATGGAGAGTGTTGTTTTAACAGCGTTCATGGGTGTTTTGTTCCTTTTCGGGCTGGTTGTCTTCGGCTTTGACCGATACGACAGGAACCTGATTTATGAGTTCTATGGATCGGTCAGGACACGACTGTTTGGGAGGCATAGAAATGCCTAAGATTTCCGTAATGATCGTCACCTATAACAGGGAAGAACCACTGCATCGTTGCATCCAAAGTGTCCTGGAGCAAACAATGACAGTCGATGAGATCGTTGTTGTGGATAACAACTCTTCAGACAATACACGTGATGTTGTTCGCAATGAGTATCCGATGGTTCACTACCTTGGTCTGGAAGAGAACCTGGGATGTCCCAGTGGCAGAAATGTCGGTTTTAAAAAATGTACCGGTGATTTTGTGTATTGCCTCGATGACGACGGTTGGCTGGAACCGGAAGCGATTGAGCGTGCCTTTGAAATCCTCGACCGCGATTCCAGTGTTGCTATCGTTCAATCGAGAATCAATGAAATGGAGGAGGGGCAGCTCGTAAAGGTTCGACCAAAATACACGGAGAGAATGGAACTTGCCCATTTCAGTGGAGGGTGCTCCATGTTTAGAGCCTCTGTCCTCGAACAGGTGGGGTTGTATCCCGATGATTTCTTCCGGCAGGCGGAAGAAGAGGACCTGTCGCTCAGAATCATCGGTGCAGGCTACAAAATCATCTTCGAGCCGCAATCGATGATGTACCACGCCGCATTCCCTATAGGAAGGTGCTCGTCTCTTATTTATCGTTACACCCTGGTGAATTCCACGAAGATCGCTTTTCGTCGTTGGCCGTTCCCTTACTCTCTGGGCAGGATTGCGAAGATGCTCATTTATTCGATCTCCTATTCTGTGAAAAACCGCTCGTTTGATGTGGCTGCAAAAGTTCTACTCACAATCATAGGGGAAATGAGGAACTTAAGGTCCACGAGGGTTGTTATAGATAAAGAAAAATTCAATAAATACAAAACATTGAAGAACAATCCCGTTGTTTCAAATGTCTGATTGATATGAACTTTTTATTTTTACTCGCAATCAGCAGCATTATCTATTTGCCGGGTGGAATATTCCGTGCTGAGCAGGTGATTTTTATCGTCATCTTTTTAATCGGTGTTTTTAAAGGTCGATTACAACACGTTGGATTATTTTCAAAAGAAATACTTATTATCTTCATGATGGCGTTTTTTGGAGCTATATCAGTCGCCAATATGCTTATGGGAAGTCAATCTTTTGCGTGGAATGATTTCTTTGTCGTGCCCAAAATGGCCTATTACGCGTTGATCTTCATCAGCCTTAGTATGCTGACGTTGGATGAAAAAAATAAAAAAACATTTTATCGGTTCATCACGTTTAATTCGATGGTGATTGTAGGAATCAGTGTCTTCCAATATTTCAATCTATTGCACCTGAATCCGTTTTTTGTTGATCTGTATCGCCCCGGGTACACCTGGCTGACCGAGATGGACAGCTGGCGGAGGATCATCGGGACTTTTGGAAATCCCAATTATTGGGGGCTGCTGTGCAGCCAGTTAATACTCGTCAACTACTACTACATCGCCTATGAAAAGAAATACTCGAATATCGCCATAATCCTGGGGCTTTTTGTCGCCATTATTTTCACCGGATCAAGAACGGGTCTTATCGTCAGTGTTCTGGGGTGTGTCGTCGGAACAATGATCTGCTTCTGGAGGTTGAAAAAAGTACCGAATGTATTCGTTGTCGCAGTTCTATGCCTGACGATTTTTGGTGGATTTATTTATGTCGTTAAAGGCGCAATGTACGAGGATGGGGGACGGTTCAGTCTCGAAAATACACACACCTTGGGCGCAAGGGTTCGCCATTGGGGAATGATACAGGAGACTGAGGGGTTCAACTTATTCATAGGAAGCGGCCCGGACCGGTCCTCAAAGGCACGTTGGGTCGACAACAGTTATATCAAGATTCTGCGCGAGTTCGGAATCATCCATCTCTTACTCTATCTAACCCTCTTGTCGACCATGCTTTTCAGATCTGTTCGACAAATGAATATAAATCATGGATTCCTTTCCAGTGTGCTCGTTTTTCTCATATCAAGCTGGATGGTCTTTGAAATCGTTGCCGATGGATGGGAGTTTATTAAATCGGCAACATTGTTCCTGGCGCTTTATTGTTATTCCGTCGCTTACTTCCGTGATGCAACTCCTCTGAATCCCCCGCCGATAAAGCCTGAATCATGAAGAACGTTGCCGTTATCTACCATTTCTTTGCATTGTATCGTGAACCGATCGTCAGAACCTTGAGTTCCAATTCGGACGACGGGTTACGTTATCGGATGTATTCGGATTTCTCGTCCGAAAGCGATATTGCCGTGATCGATCCGGGACTGTCGAAAGTGGATAGGGATGAAGGGGGGTTGCCCTGGAGACGACTGAAGAATCTATGGTTCAGAAATGTTTTTCTCTGGCAGAAGGGACTGTTGCGACTCTCCCTGAATCGAGATTATACGTGTTTGATCTTTCTGGGGAATATGTATTTTCTGTCGACCTGGGTGGCGGCCATCCTCGGGCGGATGACAGGAAAACGAGTCCTGTTCTGGACCCACGGGTTCATTCGGGAAGATGAGGGGATGAAGGGGCGCTTACGCACCCTGTTTTATCGCCTGGCCCACGGCCTCCTTCTCTACGGCAACCGGTCCCGGGAGATCGCCATCCGGAAAGGGTTCTCCCAGGAGAACCTCTACGTCATTTACAATTCCCTGGATTATTCAAAGCAGAAAAAAATCCGTGAATCGATTGCCTGTGATTCTCTCCAAAACACCAAAAAGAAACTTTTCGCGAACCCGGATTTGCCCCTCCTGATGTTTGTCGGACGACTCACACCGCAGAAGCGTCTTGATCTGATCCTGGCCGCCGCAAAAGAACTCGAACGTTCCGGCTGCGAAGTGAATGTGTTGTTTGTCGGGGACGGGAGGGAAAGGCAAGCTCTAACACTTTTAGTAGACGAACTTAACATGAACGAAAGGGTTTACTTCTACGGTTCATGTCACGATGAACAACAACTCGCGCCATTGATCATGGCCGCTGATCTTTGTGTCGCTCCTGGGGAGGTTGGTCTGACGGCAATGCATGCCCTTGCTTACGGCACTCCCGTCATTACCCACAACGATTTCTCAAACCAAATGCCGGAATACGAGGCTATCGCTGAAGGGGTCAGCGGGACTTTTTTCGCCCGCGGTGACAAGGATGATCTGGCCCGTAAGATTCGTCGCTGGCTTGACGATGCGCCCGCACGGGAAGTTGTTGCCAGACAGTGCACTCAGGTTATCGAAAACCGTTATAACCCCGATTTTCAGCGAAAGATGATCAATAAAGCGGTTTTAGGGGAACCCCCGTCTTGATTGGAAAGACTATGGACCCAATTCGACGACTCTATCGCAAAACCAAATATCTTCTGACGGCATTCCGATTTCGTATCAAGGGGTATCAGGTAGGCAAGTATTTTATGACCGGGAAGTCCGTTCGTATTCAACGCGCCGGGTTCCGGGCGGGAGACTGCTGTTATATCGGCGGTTATTCCTACTTGGGTCCACATGTGAAACTGGGGCACTTTTGCATGGTCAGCGATCACGTCAACATCATTGGCGATGACCACGTCTTTGACCGGCCGGGAGTTCCTGTCATCCTGGGTGGTGTTCCGGAAAAGTCGCCCGAAACGGTCCTTGAGGATGACGTATGGATTGGTCATG
>JANQIN010000147.1 GCA_028282145.1 Thermodesulfobacteriota bacterium
GCTGGCTCGGGCTGTCTGCCAAAGGATATGGTATTCACGGGACCAATCGTCCCTACGGCATCGGTCGTCGGGTCAGTGGCGGCTGTATCCGGCTCTATCCGACCGACATTGATACCCTGTTTAACCAGACCGACCTTGGTACCACTGTCAGGATTATTTACCAGCCGATCAAACTCGGCCGCCGCGGGACCCAGCTTTTTCTGGAAGCCCACCCGGACTTCGCAGGAAGGGACTCCATCCCCCGTGAACAGATTACCAGAGCGGCAGGAACCTTGGCTCCGGGAGCCGTTCTGGACTGGAATCGCATTGAGCAGGCCCTGAAGGACCGGGCCGGGATTCCGGTCCCCATCGGAGATCTCCCCAAGCTACCCGTCACCACTCAGTCTTCCAAGGCGAAAGGATCTTCAGGCTGACCCCTCTGGGAACAGTTGATTTAACCTGCCCTCTCTGTACCGGAAAATCTCCTCAAGCTGCTTTTTCACCAGCCAATGGGCGGCCAGATCTCCGACCCATCCGAAAGGCAGGCCGTAACAGATTCGGTCCACCATCAGCACACCTCCGTCCGCCGGTTCGAGATAATGCGCATGATGCCAGAAACGATAAGGCCCGGCGCGTTGTTCATCGACAAAGGATCGCCCCTCAACAACATGGCGGATTTCACTCAACCAACGACAGGGAACACCAGGGAACGGATGAACACGGTACTCGATCAACAGCCCGGAATAAATCTTTTTCGGTGGGTCCGATCGAATCTCAAATCCCAATTGAGGGGGTGTGATTTTGGGCAGGTTCCAAGGGTTTGACAAAAACTCCCAGGCCGTCTCAAGGGTCAAAGGAAGCCATTGTTCACGGTAGAGCGTACGAGGAATCATTCAGTGTATCCCTTCTTTGATTCGAAAGGGCTCGCTACTGGAAATCGCATGACTGGCCTGGCCGATACCTTTGAGCATACCGTCAAAAACCAGATTGTGCAGAGGCGTGACAGAAGCCCAGTAAAGAAGTCCCAGGATACCTCGGGGGAAGAAACGTGCTCTTTGCTGAAGCTCAATCCCCTGATCCCGGGGGACCAAATCAAAGGTCAACATCGCCTCACCGGGAAGAATCATTTCCGATGCAAGAACAAGTTTCTGCTGCGGCACAACCTCTAGCACACGCCAGAAGTCCAGCGCATCTCCCGGATGCAGATCGTCCGGGTCCCGACGCCCCCGACTCAACCCGACCCCACCGAGAAGACGGTCCATCCAACCCCGGATCTTCCAGAGCCAGTTGGCATAATACCAGCCGGTCTGCCCGCCAAGCCGCACGACGGCCTCCCAAACCTCCTCCGACGAGGCGGAAAGCTGGATGGCCCGATCGTCCCGATAGACGGTTCCTCCGGCCCAAACCGGCTCCCCGGGTTGAATCCGTTCCACATCGGGCAATTTCCCCGCATCACTCCAATGGCTGTCAACAGAGAGATCTTTATGTTTCTGCAACGCCAGGTGGATGGCCTGACGGCAGGAGAGAAGAGGCTGCGGGATCGCATGTCGGATACGATCATCCCGACAGATGACCGTATTTCGCAGACCCTCGGCCAACGGCCGTGCGATAGAAGCCGGAACCGGCGTCACAAGGTGAATCCAATAGGAACTCAACCGGGGCGTCAGAACAGGAACCCCGATAATAAGTCGCGGTGTCAACCCGGCCTCTTGCGCGTAGAGGTCCATAAGCTGTCTGTAGGTCAGAACCTGTTCCTGCCCGATATCGAGAGAAAACCCCTGGAGTTCGGAGGCCTCCAGCACCCCTGCAAGATAAACCAGAACATTTCGAATGGCGACAGGCTGGCAGGGAGTGTCCACCCATCGTGGAGCGATCATCACCGGCAGCCGTTCTACCAGATAGCGTAATATTTCAAAACTGGCACTACCCGAACCGATAATCATCGCTGCCCGCAACGAAGTCACAGGGGTCTTACCCGTTCGAAGGATCGTCTCTACCTCGGCCCGTGAGCGAAGGTGATGACTCAGGCTGACATCCTCTTCTCCCAGGCCCGTCAGGTAGATAATCTGCTCAAGACCGGCGGCATCGGCGGCTGCAATCATATGACGTGCGGCTTGACGGTCCGTCGCCGCAAAATCATGGGATTGGGGGTTCATGGAATGAACCAGCCAGTAGGCGGCGCGACATCCGGCAGCAGCACGCCGAAGGGCTTCTTTATCCAGGGCGTCGACCCGGACGAGTTCCAGGGAAGGATGGTTGCCCCAAGGACGGGATTGAAGTTTTTCAAGAGATCGGGCTGCCGCACGCACTCGATATCCCCGCTCCAGAAGGAGGGGGAGCAGACGGCGACCGACATATCCGGTGGCCCCGGTAACAAGGATGGGCCGGGTGTCTTCTTTCATCAGCTGTTTTCCAGCCCCGGAAACAGCAAAGCCCCGTTTCCGGGGCTTTGCTTGTTGGGTTACTTCTGCTGCATCATGTTAAAGGCTTTTTCAGCCATGGCTGCGGCCCTTTCGGCCCGCGCAGCCGCTGCTTCAGCCCGATCCGCCGCAGCCTCGGCCCTGTCGGCCTCCGCTGCAGCATTGCTCAACGCCGATTGGGTGGTGGAAGCATCCTTGGCAGCCTTGGAAGCCGCTGCTTCAGCAGCTGCTACTTTTGCATCCAGATCGCTCTGATCGACAGCAGGTGCCGGTGTGGTTGCGCATCCGGCCATGGCGGTCAACGCCAGTACAGCCAGCAGAACACAAATCTTCTTCATAAGTCCCAGTCTCCTTTCCAGTATGAAAAGTACCCCCTCATGGGGCGATCGAATCGAACCTTTCAGCAAAAAGTCTACCCTCAGGACTTGCAGACAGCAAGAAAACCCCCGATTTTTTTAAGGAGTGCTATTTGGCTTGCAAATGTGCCAGAACCTGTCGCAATGCCTGCCCCCGATGGCTGATGCGATTTTTCGTCTCTATCCCGATTTCCGCCAGGGTTTTCCCGTATTCCGGCACAAGAAAAAGTGGATCGTAGCCAAATCCATCCTCGCCGCGCAGCTCCTCAAGGATCAATCCTTTCAGCTCGCCACGAAAGGTCTTCACCTCTCCTTGCAACACCAGGGCCATGACACAGACAAAAGCAGCATTTCGCATGCTTTTGCCGTCCATGGCCTTGAGTAGTTTGGCATTATTGGCGGCATCGTCAGCTTGAGCTCCGGCATAACGAGCTGAGAAGATTCCCGGGGCGCCACCTAGAGCTTCCACAACCAACCCCGAATCATCCGCCAGACACGGGAGGCCTGTGGCATCTGCAATCTCGCACGCCTTCTTGGTGGCATTGCCTTCGAAGCTGTCTCTGTCTTCCACCACCGAAGGCAAATCAGGAAAGGTATCCAGCCCCAAGATTTCAATGTCGGATTCTTGCAGCAGACGACGGATCTCACGCAACTTTCCCTTATTTCCAGTGGCAACGAGCAGTTTCATGTCAATTCTCCAGAGCAAGCGACTGCATTCGGGCCAGATCGCGGCAGCCGGAGAGGGCCAGATCGCGCATGGTATCCATCTGCACCACTGAAAAGGGATGTTCTTCAGCGGTTCCCTGGATTTCGACAAATTGCCTCTGACCGGTAATGACGAAGTTCATATCCACATCAGCAGCGGCATCCTCTTCGTAATTCAGATCAAGTTGCGGCTGTCCATTCTTAAGCCCGACACTGATAGCGGCGACACTGTCCTTCAAGGGGGAGGTTTTGAGACGGCCCTCCTCCATCAGTCGGCTTATCGCATCCTGTAAAGCCACATAGGCTCCGGTGATGGAGGCGGTTCGTGTCCCTCCGTCGGCCTGAAGGACATCGCAGTCAACAACAATAGATATCTCCCCCAGGGCTTCCAGGTCGATAATGGCTCGCAGAGAACGTCCGATCAGCCTCTGAATTTCCATCGTACGTCCGCTGAGCTTCCCTTTGGCGGCCTCGCGGGGTGCACGGGAATGGGTCGCACTCGGCAGCATGGAATACTCGGCGGTGACCCAGCCCTTTCCCTGCCCCTGCAACCATCGGGGGACGGTTTCTTCGATCGTTGCGGTACACAGCACCCGTGTCTCTCCAAACTGGACAAGCACCGAGCCGGCGGCGTAACGCGTATATTGACGAATAAAACTGACAGGACGCAACTGATCAGCAAGGCGACCGTCGGATCGTTTCAACTGACTGCTCATGGGGTTACTTCTCCCGGTTGGTTTCGGCGTAGGACCGTAATCCATTAAAAAGTGCCGTGGCAAGACGGCTCTGTCCGTCGGGGGAGAGGAGCCGTTCACGGTCGACAGGGTGACTGAGGTAACCGCATTCGACCATCAGTGTCGGCAGATTCCCCTGCCCCAGACCGATCAGGGAAGACCGATAGATTCCCTGAACCGGCAGCCCTGCCTGGGTCAGTGCACGGTAGACATGACGCGCCAGCCGGAGACTCTGACTCGGCCCGGTACTGGATTGGGAGTCGGTCTCCGGGCGGATAAAGAGAGCCACCCCTTCGGGGCGCGGCGACAGGGACGATTGGGTATGCAGCAATATCCAGGCATCCACGTCTTCCCGCTGCGCGGGTGCAAGGCGCTGTTCCAACGTGAGACCGTAGTCATTGTCCCGGCTCAGATAGACGGGAATGCCCAGCCGCATTTTGATCTTCTTCTCCAGTTGTCGGGCCAACGCCAGGGACAGCTGCTTCTCCCGGCTGCCTTCCGGCCCCAGAACGCCGATATCCAGCCCGCCATGTGCCGGATCGATTGCAACTGCCCGCAGAATCGGTCCGGAGGCCGGCCGTTTCTCGCGCAAAAGAAAAGAGAACAGTCTCTCCAGCGGGGTATCGGAGGCGGGCGCCGAATCGGGAAGAGGGTCCAGATTGCGGTAGTAGATACCACCACCGGTCAGCAGAGGCAGTTGTTCCTGAATAAATGCATCAGTCACCCGAAGGCGGCCATCGATAAACCGGGGACGGTCGCTGAGCTGCACCGACCGCTGGGCCAGGTGAAGATGATCACTTCCCGGAGAGATCCAGGCTTTTCCGAAGGAGGTTTTGATGACGAAGATGTGCTTGACCGCATCCCAGTCCCCTTCCAGGCCGACCGCCTTTACCACGTCCTGGATGGCGACATAGGATTTCCCCTGCCGCAGGTAGACATCTTCAATCAACAGAGGCTCCTGTCCCTGTTGGGAGAGTTCGATACGGGCCAATGCCGTGGTGGAAAAGCAGAAGCCGCACAAAAGAAGGCAGAGAATTCGTTGCATTGGTCTTTCCGTTAGAGGTTTGGCGGAGTTATAGCCCAGGCCTCTCCGCCTGTCAAACCGCGCCTATTCGGCCAACATGGGGTTGGCAACTTCCAAGGGAACGTCCAGCGTTTTCAACAAACGCCGCGTGAGGAGCCTTTCCAGGCTCAGCTGTTCCTCCCGATCCCTTTCGCAGCGGTGGATCTGACCTCCAGCCATCATGCCATGTCCCCCGGAGGTCCCCATATCCTGAAGAACATCACGGATCACTCGGTCAGCCCGTGTATCCGTATTGGACGTACGAAACGAAAGAACCTCCATCCCCTGGTGCTGGCCCATGCCCAGAACATGCTCCACACCCTCCCAACGGAGAAGAAAATCGGCGAGTTCAGCGACGATATCCGGATGGTCGATATCGAAAAGATTGAACACCAGGACATTTCCATAGAGCCGGGTGTTCTCCAGGGCTCGACTGAAGGCGGTGAAGTAGCTGGCCGGCACCTGTGGTCGGGTGATGTCATACAGAATCCGGTTATTCGCCAGAGGGAGGAGATAGAGGTAAGCCTCCCTGTCGGCCCGAGACCACTCACGCCCCAGATCCTGGGTTTCGGATTTTATGGCGTAATAGAGAATTGTCGCAAGTTTGGTATTGATACTGATTTCGCATGTTTTCAGGTACTCGAACAGAATGGTGGCACTGGCTCCGTAGAGTTCACGAATATCGACAAACGGCGAATCTTCCGTCAACGGACGAATCGGGTGATGATCGATGACCACATCGACCGGCCGCTCAATAGGCCAGGAATTATTCCCGGTCCCGGGTTGGGTATCCACCAGACAAACGACCTTGAAACAGTCCAGATCAAGATCGTGGATACAGTGGGTGGCGATCTCCAGCTCCTGCACCATCACCCGGTTTTCTCCACGACCGACCACCCCGCCGAAGGCGATCAGCGCTTCCTGTCCGGTCTTCCACAAGATCAGTAACTGAAGAGCCACCGCAGCCGCAAGGGCATCCGGGTCCGGATTGTCGTGAGTCAGGATCAGAATCTTCCCTTTACCACGTACATACTCGATGAGTTCTGCCGCACGCTCTCGTGAATACTGCTGCCTCTCCAGCACATTCTTCGAGCTGCCGTCCATTTTAACCCTCCTCCACCGATGCCAGGGCCATATTCACGGCCTCTTCCGGCGAATCTGCCGATTGTACTCCCGGAATATCCTCCCACCCCCCGAGACAGATCACCCTCTTCCCCAACTTCAGGGAGATGGCGATCTCCGACAGGGTTCCGTACTCTCCTTCGACGGCGATCAGAGCTTGTGCCGTCTGAGCGATCAAAACGTTTCGGGCGTGCCCGAGATCGGTCACAATGGGAATGGTAATAAACGGGTTCCCCTGTTCCGCCGCATCACCCGGAAGGATTCCCACCACAGTACCACCAGCTTCTGTGCACCCTCGGCTGCCGGCCTCCATCACACCACCCATTCCCCCGCAAACCAAAACCGCATGACGCAATGCGACCAGCTCCCCGACGCGGTGGGCCAACTCACGTCCGGTTTCGCTCGCCCTGCCGGCCCCGATCAGTCCGATACGGATGGGTTGCATATGCTCCTTCTTTCAGCTGTTATTTCAGAAGCTTACGGTTAAACCGACGCAATAGCAAGCTATTACAGACGACCGAAACACTGGAAAAAGCCATCGCCAGGCCAGCAAACTCCGGTTTAAGATACAGCCCAAAGGTCGGAAAAAACAGACCGGCGGCAATAGGGATGCCGATCAGGTTGTAGATAAACGCCCAGAAGAGATTCTGTTTAATGGTCCGCAACGTCTTGCGCCCCAGATCCACCGCATTAACCACATCAAGAAGACTGCTGCGGACCAGTACGACTCCGCCCGTTTCCCGAGCCACATCGGTTCCGCTGCCGATCGCCAGTCCGACATCGGCCTGGGCCAGGGCAGGCGCGTCATTAATCCCGTCTCCGACCATCCCCACCTGGAATCCATCCGACTGATACCGATTCACGATCGCCTGCTTGTCCCCCGGGAGGACTTCGGCTTCAACGTCGTCGATACCGACCTGTTGAGCCAGGAATTTGACTGCGGCCTTACGGTCCCCGGAGACCAGAACCGGAGCAAGACCGCGTTGTTTCATTTCAGCCACCGCCCGGATCGCCTCCGGTTTCGCCGTATCTGCGAGGGCGATCACCCCTTGCAGTTGCCGATTGGCGGCCAGGTAGATCAGCGATTTCCCCTGAGCCATCCATCGCCCGGCCTGTGGATCCACCGAGGCAGTGGAGACGGCCTGCTCCTCCATCAGTCGATGGTTTCCTGCTGCCAGCTGGACACCGTTCACCTGACCGGTCAGTCCATAACCGCCACGTTCTTTCAGCTTTTCGACCACATCCGGCGACAGATTTTCCTGGCCCACCGCCTCCACGACGGCACGGGCCAGGGGATGAGTGCTCTCTTTTTCCAGCAGAGCCGCCTTTTGCAGGAGAGCCCGGTCATCGCCATTGACAGCAAAGACATCTGTAACGGAAAACCGCCCTTCGGTCAGGGTTCCGGTCTTGTCCAGCAAGAGTTTGTTCAGGCGGGCAATCTGTTCGAGGACCGGTGCCTTTTTAAAAAGGATGCCCCGTTGAAGGCCGATGGAGCTGCCCACCATGATGGCCGTGGGGGTAGCGAGACCGAGAGCACAAGGGCAGGCAATGACCATCACGGAGATGGCCATCTTGAAAGCGAAGAGAAACCCGTTCGGTCCAAGAGCCCACCAGCCGGCAAAGGTCAATAAGGAGATACTGACCACCACCGGGACAAAGACGTTGGATACCCGGTCCGCCATCCGCTGGATCGGCGCCTTGTCGGCCTGGGCTTCTTCCACCATGCGGACAATCCGGGCCAGAATTGTCTCTTCCCCGACCCGGGTTGCTTCCATCACCAGGCGACCGTTGGTATTCAGGGTCGCACCGGCGACTTCCGCACCCACCGATTTCTCGACCGGCAGGGATTCGCCGGTGACCATCGATTCGTCGATGGCGGCAGCCCCTTCCACAATCCGTCCGTCGGTAGGGATCTTCTCCCCGGGCCGAACAAGCAGCCTGTCACCGACCCGGATATCACTGGCGGCGATCGTCTCTTCTCCGTCAGAACCGACTCGTACGGCACGATCGGCCTGCAGGCTCAGCAACGACCGCAACGCGGCACCTGCACGTCCTTTAGCACGCGCCTCGAGCCATTTGCCGAACCGGATAAAGGTGATCAGCATGGCGCTGGTCTCGAAGAAGACTTCACCACTGACGCCAAAAAGATGGAAAAACGCCAGAAAAGAATAGCCGTAGGCTGCGGTAATCCCGGAAGCTACCAGCACATCCATATTGGCCGATCCGTTCCGCAGACTGGTCCAGGCGCCTCGATAATAAATCTGACCGGCGGTAAACTGGCAAAGAGTGGAGAGGATAAAAATAATCCAGGGAGTGAGAGTCCCCAGTGGTTGCCACCACATCAACGGCATGATCGGAAGGCTCAGTACCGCAGCAAGGACCAATCCGTTCCGTTCCGAGCGTCCGGCGCTGTCATCCTCCTCGGCCTCCTGTAAGGTCTGTGGGGTGTAACCGGCCCGGCTAACCTGCTGAAAGATAGCGGAAGATTGAACCTTTCCGGCATCATACTGAACCGCGGCCTGTTCCGTGGCCAGGTTCACCCGGGCCGCAGTCACACCGGGGATACCAAGCAAAACCTTTTCCACTGTTGCCACACAGGTGGCACAGTGCATCCCCCGTACAGCAAAGGACAGTTTTTCGGTTCCCTCGATTGAGGCCGGAACCTCTGGAGTGACCTCGGTCTCCTCGTCCGGAAGAGGTTCCAGGCGAAAACCGGCGTCAACGATAGCCTTTCTCAGATCGTCCTCACACACTTGCGGGACACGAGCCACCACCAGGGCCCATTTCAGGGCCAGTTTGACGTCGACCCTCTCAACTCCTTCAACGGCCAACAAGGCTTTCGTCACCTTGGCGACACACTTTTCGCAGGTCATGCCGTGGACCGGAATCTTCCATTGTGCAGCCGGTCCGGAGGGGACAAGGAATCCCGCCGCCTCGATCGCCTCGACCAGGCGATCCTGAACAACCTCACCGCTCACAACCAAAGCCCTGTTTTCCGCCAGGAGAACCTGAGCCGATTCAACACCGTCGACGGTCTCAAGGGCCTGCTGAACTTTGGCGGCACACTTCTGACAGCTCATACCGAAAACGGGAAGGGAGCGTGTCTCTGATGCGGCAACCTGGGATCTCATTCAATTGTCTCGGACAGGGGTTTTTACCAACGCCAAGAATTCCGGTTCTCTGGCCACGGGAGAAAAATCAGGGTCTTCGGCAGCATCCTTACGGCAGTTCTCATCCAAGGATATCGCGGTCTGGAGGGACTCCAGGGCGGAGGTCAGATCTTCACGCTGGGCATGAACACAGGCCAGATTGTAATGGGCTAACGCATAGTTGGCGTTCATACCCAGAAGGGATTGAAAACAGGCCTCTGCCTCCTCAAGCCGTCCGAGCGACAATAGAATATTCCCCTTGTTATTCAGGGCGTGCAGACAATGATCGTCTTTTTCCAGAGCCTGATCCATCATTGTCAGGGCGTCTTCAAATCGCCCCTGGTGGGAGAAGAGCATTCCTTTGTAAAAGGGCGGTTCCGGGCTCTCCGGTACCAGGGAGCTCACTTTGACCAGGGCTTCCGCCGCTTCAACATGGTATTTCAACTCGACCAGCAGATTGATCCGCTCCAGCCAAGCTTCGACCAGCTCCGAATCGCATTCCACCGCACGGCTGTAGCAGGTGAGAGCTTCCGGGCGATTCTGCATGGCACTATAGGTCAGTCCCTGGTTGTACCAGTAATTTCCGTTCTCCGGTTCCAGATCCAATGCCTGGGAATAGGCGATCAATGCCTTGTCGTACTCTTTAAGCCCGGCCAGCGCGTACCCTTTTCCGTTCCACGCAGCTGCATCCGAATCCTGCAGCCCCAGAACCCGATCAAAATTTTCCACCGCTTCGGCAAACCGTCCCAATCGGTTCAAGACATACCCGAGGTTATAAAAGGCATCGGCATTGTCCGGCAGACGGCGAACCGCTTCCAGATAGAGGTCGAGAGCTTCTTCCGGTTTTCCAAGCTCGTCCAGGGCGTTCCCCAGATTGATGTAGGCTTCCGGAAAATCGGGCTGCAGTTCAAGGCTGCGCCGGAAATGAGATACGGCCTCCGGATACCGCCCCTGCCGCTCAAGCAAAACACCATAATTATGGTGAACAGAACCGTTCCCGGGATCCAGCAACAGGGCCTTGCTGTAGAGAGCCTCGGCTTTCACCGAATCGTCCAGATGCGCTGCCGCCACGGCACAGAGATTCATCGCATCCGTATCAAGGGGAGCCTCCTCCAGATAGTCCTCCGCCAGTTCAAGAGCGATCTCGTATCGCTCCTGCTCCAGAGCGACCTGTGCAATTTCGAGGACATCCGCCTGTCCCTCTTCGACCATCATTTCTTGAGAATCGGTCATAACAACATCCATTCTTCAGGTTCGAATTACTTCAAGAATAACATCTACCGTCTTTCAGGGACGGCAGAAGCGCCAACACTGATGAAACTTGGGGGTACGGGCAAAATCCGGATCGATAGTCTCCGGCGTGATCTCTTCCGGCTCCAGATCAGCAAGGGTCTGCCCGTCCAATCGGAACTTCCGTTGGTTGGTCGAAAAGATCAGAGTCCCGCCATGGGCTAAACGGGCATAGGCCAGCCGGACCAGCTCAACATGGTCACGTTGCACATCCAGGGTGTCGGCCATCTTCTTCGAGTTGGAAAACGTCGGTGGGTCGAGGAAGATCAGATCAAAGGTCTCTTTGCTCTTCTTCAGCCATTGCAGGCAGTCACCACGCACCAGTTGATGGCCCGGCCCGGCCAAAATCCCGTTCAGGCGCAGATTATCCTGAGCCCAGTCGAGATAGGTTTTAGAAAGATCGACAGAGACCGTTTCACGGGCACCACCCACCGCCGCATGCACCGTCACCGCACCGGTGTAACAGAAGAGGTTGAGGAATCGTTTTCCTTTTGCCTGTTGCTGCATCCAACGACGGACAGGACGATGGTCCAGGAAAAGACCGGTATCCAGATAGTCGGTCAGATTCACCCAGAAACGACAGCCATGTTCCTCGACCTGAAGACGTTCCCCTTTCTGATCCTGCCGTTGATACTGTTCCTTGCCCCGCTGTCGCTGCCGCACCTTCAGCACAATCTGCTCCCTGGGGATCTCAAGAACCTCGGCTACCGCCACTTGGGCTTCCTGAACCCGGCGTTGGGCCTTTTGCGGTGGGATATCCTTGGGAGGTGCATACTCCTGTACATGGGCCCAGTCACCGTAGATATCGATTGCCATGGCGTATTCGGGCAGGTCTGCATCGTACAACCGATAGCAGTGAATCCCGGCCTGTTTCTTCCATTTGGCCAGCTTTTTCCGGTTTTTGCGCAGTCGGTTGGATAAGGCCTGCGCTCCTTCGCCCAGATCGGCCGTACTTGCAGCCGTGGCGATCGGCTGGAAAAACCAACGCTCTGCAACATCCAGGTGCAACAGCACACATTTGATGGCGCCATTGTAGAGGTTGTTCATTCGACGAGCCCGAAGACCGAGGCAATGTCCAAGTTCCGCGTTACCGGTGAAAATCCCCGCCCGCCAGCCAGAAAACCGGGTTTTCAGAAGATCGCCGATCCGCCCATAGAGCCCGCGCAAGGCATTTTCTTCTCCAAGCCGTTCTCCGTAGGGCGGATTACTTACCAACAGTCCTGCCTCATCCGGTGGAGAAAACTCTTCCAATCGTCCGACCCGGACCTCCACATAACCTTCCAATCCAGCCGACCGGATATTATCCCGGGCCATCGCCATCACTCGCGGGTCCTGATCCTGACCGATAATCGGCGGCAGAACAGCCAACCCCTCGGCTTTGCGTTTCTCAGCCTCTGTCAACAGAGACTGCCAGAGTTCACTCTGGTGCCGGGCCCACCCCAGGAAACCGAAATAGGTCCGTTCCAATCCCGGGGCGATATCGGCCGCCATACGAGCACCTTCAACCAACAGGGTCCCGGAACCGCACATCGGATCGACCAGGGGTTTTCCCTGGAACGCCGTTGGCCAGCGCAATCGTGCCAGGATGCCTGAAGCCAGGTTCTCTTTCAGAGGGGCCTTCCCTCCTTGCAAGCGGTAGCCCCGCTGATGAAGACTTTCACCCGAAAGATCGATCCCCAGGGTGGCCTGGTCGTTGCGAACATGGAGATAAAGCTGCAGATCAGGTCGTTCCCGTGACACACTGGGACGTTGGTCCACCTGTTCCTTAAACCGGTCCACGACCGCATCTTTTACCACCTGGGCAGCATATTGACTGTGCTGCAACTCAGAACGGCTGAGACTGGCATCGACCGCAAAGGTCTGGTCCGTTTGAAAATGCTCTTCCCAGGGGATCTCTCTCGCCCCCTGGTACAGGGCCTCCGGTGTTACTGCAGGAAGCGTGGCCAACGGCAAAAGAACTCGGTTGGCCACCCGGGACCAGAGGCAGGCGCGATACGCCACCTCTAGCCCGCCCTGGAAGGCGACACCGGCGGTGTGAATTTTGGTGTGTTTCGCTCCCTGGGCCTTCAGCTCAGCTTCCAGCAGGTCTTCCAGTCCCAGAGCCGTGGTGGAAAAAAAGATCGTTTCAGTATGGGTCATGATAGTGGCATCTGAACATGAGGGTTTCACAAGATGTAATCAACGGGGAGGTCCCTGTCCCCTCAGGGTTGACTACGTTTCTGAAGATCGGCCAGCAGTTTACGGGCCGGTTCAAAGGTCGGTTCCAGCTCAAGGGCGCCGGTGGCCGATTCAAGCGCCTCCTCGAAACGACG
>JANQIN010000185.1 GCA_028282145.1 Thermodesulfobacteriota bacterium
CACTTATCACCAAAAGGATTCTTGTGAAACAACACAAACCGAGCCGCACAGCTCTCAAAGTGGCACTGTGCCTGCTCACCCTCGACACGGACCCCATCCTCAGCAGGATCATACCGGCGGGTCTGGTGGAGGCAACAACGGAACTTCTCGTCAAATCCGGAGCGGCAAGGAGTAAAACGGTGCGGCAGTGCCGACACCCCCGCATGATGAAAGTCTATCAATGGTTTGACTGGCTCCTGCCAGGCCAGTTCCGGGCCTTTGCCGACCGAAAACAGTTTTTTGAAGAGCAGGTTCGCACAGCAATCGGAGAAGGAACATTGCAGGTCCTGGTCCTCGGTGCTGGATACGACACCCTGTCCTGGCGGTTGGCACCCGATTTCCCTCATGTCCGTTTTTTTGAAATCGACCATCCGGCGACCGCAGATCTTAAAGTTCGGGGGATCGAAGCCATGGGAATGAGGGGAAATCAGTACCTGATCTCTGAGGATCTGAGTCAGAAACGGTTGACCGATGTGCTGTCAGACCACACGGACTGGGATCCTGCCGCGGTGACCATCATCCTCGCCGAAGGTCTGGTCATGTACCTCCCGCCGAGTGCGGTCGAGGACCTTTTTCTCCAGTGCGCCGCCATGACCGGTCACGGCAGTCGGTTTACTTTCAGCTATATTCCCACCGATTCCTCCGGTCGTCTGGCGCTAGGAAAATGGGCCAGCCTGTTGCTCTGGATGCAGGAAAAGACAGGGGAACCGATGCTCTGGGGCAGCAGATTCGAAGAGCTCCCGGGGTTCCTAAAAGAGACAGGATGGACTCAGGACCTGGCCAACGATTTCAGCAACCGCAAGTTTGGCGTAGAATACTACGTGGCAGCAAGGCGGTAATCGCCCAAAGAGTTCCCTCTTGCCCCAACGAGGCAAATCCCCTAGATTGAACCTGTTTTGAGATGTTTGATTGAAATTCATTGGAACTTGCAGGGGTTAGACATGGTGTAAGTGGTCCGAAATTCAAAGCCGTAAGCCCTTTTAGGGTTTTACGGCTTTTGTTTTCCGGGGGGCACACTGTCTTCCCTTAACTCTCCGCACTCGTTGGCGGGACTGTCTGTCGGTGGTTTGTAAACTGGAAGAGCTCAAGGCCTTACCCTGGAAAAGACGGAGGAGAATGATTATGAGCACGACCGTTTTGATCGCGATTATCGGCCTTCTGATCTTTGCCGTTTACCGGCTTTATCTCGCCAATCAAAAAGAAAAGCAGATCACCGAAGGGTTTCAAGCGGTGGCCGATGCCAACGGCTTTGGTTTTTGCGAATACGGCCAGAAAGAACTCCTTGAGATTCATGAAGAGTTCGCCCTTTTTAAAGACCGGGGCTTTCCGTTTATTCGCAACGAACTTACTCAGACGGAAGAGCCCCCCGCATTCTCGATTTTTGAATTCAAGTATGTGATTGCCTCCAGGAGCCACAACACGACCTGTCACCAGACGGTCCTTTCTTTTCCCATGGGGCAACGTTCCCTGCCGGAGTTTTCACTCATTCCGCAAAACTCGATAAAAAAGGCCTTTCATACTCTGCTCAATCAGGGGTTCAACTTCAGCGACTCGTCTGACTTTTCAAAGACTTTTCTGCTGACGGGGCTGAACGAAGATCAGGTACGCCCCCTCTTCTCCCCCACGGTCCGCTCCGACCTTGAATCGCGGAAGCCTTTGGCCATCGAATCGGATGGCACTCGCCTCATCATCTATCGTCCTTGCGAACGGTATCTCCCGTTCGATGTTCCCGCATTTCTGGATGAAGGGAGGGCAATCTTCCAACTCCTGTGCTCCTGATGGCCAGACCCCGGATGACAACAGGTTTTCATGGCGGACGCCCAACCTGTTTGCTACACTCCGTCGCAAAAACCTAAGGTGCCCCGATGAGCGACATTGTTAGACTATACTGCGACGACGACATACGGATTGAGTGGGATTATCAGCGCAAATATGTGTTGAACACCCCGGAAACCAAGCTTTTCTGCTATCAGCAGATCGTGACAAATGACGCAGGAGAAACCGTACTGAGCTTTGAACCGGAGATTGAACGTTTCTGGGACGCAAAACTCCTCCTGGGCAGGAAACCGATGATTGGTCGCGCCATTTGTGGCGGAGATACTTTCGATGTGCGGGTTCAGGGGGTGAAAACACAAAAGGTATTTCTGGGGCAGGTCCATACGGTTTCCCGTCTTGGGGGCACCCTGATGCGTGGAGAAGAGTTCGACCGAGAGAACAGAAACCATCTGGCCCTACTGTTGTTTCTGGCGGAAAAGATGGACCGACGCGGGTAAGCCTCGTCACTACGCGGCAATCATTCCATTCAAACAGGGATTTTCCACTGCTTCTTTTGCTTGCCTGCTTGAATTCTTACCTTGGAACGATACTCTGTTTAACTTCCAGGCTCTCCTAAACGACCGGATATAAGAACTTTGCGAGGTCACCAACAATGTGGGACTCCTCCGAAACGCTATTAAAACAACTCAAAATCACCCGCATAGAGATTGATCGCCGCAAGGAGTATCTCGGCTTTGATAAAGAGGCCTGTACCATTCTCTCTTCCCTGAGACAAATTGTGGGGGATAACATTGATCAGATCGTAGAGGCATTTTATCGGCGGATTCTTCCCTTTAAGGAGATGGACCAGGTCATTGGCGACGCCGAAACCTTGCACCGCTTAAAAAATTATCAACGCAATTACATCCTGACCCTTTTTGACGGTGAGTATGATCAGGATTACGTGCACTCCCGCCTGCGAGTCGGGGTCGTACACAAACGGATCGGAGTAGCTCCAAAATTTTACGTGTCGGCCGTATACAATCTGATTTCTATTCTGCGAACGATCGTGATCAAACACAGTAACCACGATTGCCGTCAATGCGAGAACGAACTGGCCGCCATCGAAAAGATCTTGATGTTCGACCTTTCACTGGCCATTGACACCTATATCTACAGCCTGATGGGTGAGGTCGAGCGCAGTAAGGACGAGCTGGAGAACTATACCGACTCGTTGGAAGAGATTATCCAGGAGCGTACCCAACGTCTGCAGGAACAAGCCAGAGTTGATGGTCTCACCTCCCTGCTGAACCAGAAAACATTTTATGAAGAGCTGAAGCGAGAACTGCTTCGAGGGCAGCGGAGAAACCATTCCACCGCACTGATCTATTTTGACCTGGACGGCTTTAAAGTATTAAATGATACGGAAGGGCACAAACGGGGAGATGAGATTCTGGTTCTTGTCGCTCGCACACTGGAAAAAGAACTTCGGGAAGTCGACGTTTTGGCCCGATACGGTGGAGATGAATTCTGTATCATTCTTTGCGAAAGCGACCTGGAGTCGGCTCAACAATTGTGCCGCCGTCTCTGTTCAGCAATCGAAAAGGCAACCCCGAACACCGGGATCTCCTGCAGTATGGGGATTGCCCTTTCCTCGATTGAGGAGCCGTTGGATGCCGACTCGATGGTGAACTTGGCAGACTCCAGGATGTACGATGCCAAAGAGATTCCGGGATTCTCTTTCCTGCCGGCCGATGAGGATTGACCTCTGTCGAGATCGACCTCTCAGGGGATGCGAACCTGTAACCCCGAATCCTCCAGCTTCACTTTCAGTTCCTCTTTGGCTCTCTTATCCCCATGGACTAATCGAATTTCTTCCGGCTTCACCTTCATTCGGGAGACAAAATCAAGCAGGTTTTTTTGATCGGCATGGGCCGAGTATCCACCGATGGTGTGAACTCCCGCTTTCACAACCACTTTCTGACCATCGATTCGGACATAACCTCCTGCAGGACCATACTGTTGAATATCACGCCCCAGTGTTCCCCGGGCTTGATAGCCGACAAAGAGAATATCGGTACGAGGATCGCCCAGCAAAGCCCGCAGGTAGTTGACGATCCGGCCACCATTACACATTCCTCCGGCGGCAAGAACGATACAGGAGTGCCCGGTCCGTTGAACGTAATCGACAGTGCTGAGATGGTCCCGATGGTTGTCGATGGTGGTGATCTGGTCAAAACTCAACGGATGACGACCGGTGGTCAACTTCACCCGGGCTTCAGCATCCCAGTAAGGCTTAAGTTTGCGAAAAACCTTGGTGAAGCGCGCTGCCAGAGGAGAATCGACGATGATCTCCAGTTCATTCCAGGGAAGATCCTTGGCAGCCGGGCTCTCCTGTTGCCGATGAACGATCTCCTCCAGTTCGTAAAGCAACTCCTGGGTCCGTCCCATGCTAAACGCCGGGATCAGAACGGCTCCGCGGTTTCCTAGCGCACGCTCCACCATCTCCCGCAGCTTCTGCTTTCTCTCCTTTCGTCCCTCGTGACACCTGTCGCCGTAGGTTGATTCCAGAATCAGCAGATCCGCCCTCTGGGGAGGTCTTGGGGTTGGGATCAGCGGTGTATGGGGCGCTCCCAGGTCGCCTGAAAAGACAATCTTTTTACCGGCAGCATCACATTCAACATAAGCACTGCCGAGAATATGCCCGGCTTTTTGCAGCCGGATCTTAAGATCTTCTCCCACAGGGCGCCATCGATTGTAAGGCAGGGAAACAATCTGCTTCCGGATTCTGGCAATAAACCGCTCCACCCGTTTACGATCCCGGGTCCAGCCGATTTTGATCGCATCTTCCATCACCAGCGGCAGCAATTGCGCCGACGGTTCGCTGCAGTAAATGGGACCATCGAAGCCGTTGCCGATCAGATAGGGGATACGACCGACATGGTCAATATGGACATGGGTCACAACCAGGGCATGGACCCGCTCCACAGAAAACGGGAAAGCCTCCGGCTCCTGGACCGGCCCCTCCTCTCCCTGAAACAGGCCGCAATCGATCAACAAAGAATGTTCTTCATCGATGCGCAATTCATGGCAAGAACCCGTGACGCCCCGGGTGGCGCCGTGATGCAGAACCTCTGGAAAAGACATGGGTTTCTCCTAAAATTCATTGCAGACGGTGCAGACAGCTTTTATAGTACACGAGTGACCCCGACAACGTGAACCCTGGCAGTACCCAGAATCGGGAACGACATGTTTGAACTGCGCCAACAGGAAATCAACCATCTGCGACTCAGTCCACTGAATCAGATCGCGGCCCTGAAACTCAAGGCCGCAGGTCAGTCGATTCGCGGAACCGCCCTGCCGGTTTTTCAATTGATGACCTGGGGTGTAGACAAGGGAGTTCGCCTGATCCACAAACAACTGCGAGCCGAACTGCACCGGTTGTCGGAGCTTGAAACACCCCGGCACGCCCAAGACTATCTTCTTCAGTCCCTTCCCGGTGGCCTGCAGGAACTTCAACAACTCTTGATTCAGGCCTCCCCCCGTATTGCCGCCGAGTGTCTTCTTGACGTGTTGGATGCACGAATCAAGGCAGACCCCAATCATCCTTACCCACAGGGATAATTCCCTCTTGAGAACCGGGGAATTTGGCTTATAGTTGAATAAATAGCCTTTGTACTACCCCACGCGGAAAGGCACCCGATGAAACATCTCAAGGGGTTCAACTGTGGTGTCCGCGCCGAGCTCATTTTCATCTTCGTCGTTTGTATTATCGCCTTTTCTCTTTTCAACGCTTTTGATGTCACCGAGAAACTGAGCTCCTGGCTGGCCCTCCAAGAAACGTTCGAACTGGACGAGTTACTTCCCACCAGCGTGGTGGCTCTCATCCTGATTGGTCAGTTCGCCCTGCGTCGCTGGCAGGAAACCAAACATCAGTGCGAGGAGCTGTTAAAGGCCGAAAGGGAAATTCACCACCTGGCCTACCATGACCATCTCACCGGCTTGCCTAACCGGTCTCTGGTGATGGACCGAATTCAGCAAGCGATGCGGCAGGCGGACCGATCTCAGAAGCAAATTTCCCTGGTCTTTCTTGACTTAGACCACTTCAAGGACGTGAATGATGAGCTGGGTCACCTGGTCGGAGACGAGCTTCTTAAGAACGTGGTGCAACGTATCCAACCTCATGTTCGGGAGAGCGACACCTTCGGACGCCTAGGGGGCGACGAATTTGCTCTCATCCTGCTTGATGTCGCAGATATTCATGCAGTGCACAGCCTCATTACCCGGATTCACGAGCAGTTTCAGGCCCCCTTCGCTATCAACAATCACCGAATCCGCTGTACCACCAGCATGGGAATCGCCAGTTATCCGGAAGATGGCCAATCTCTCTCGACCCTTCTCAGCGCTGCTGACCGAGCCATGTACCGGGCAAAAGCCGATGGAAAGAACAGCTTCCGTTTTTACTCGGCCCTGATTGACCGGGCTCCCGAAGACCGTATCGACCAGGAAGGTCCCTGACTTTCTCCATCCTGTGCTAGCCTTGTACCTATGAAACAAAGTAATTTTCAACTCCTGATTCTCGGTCTTTGGCTCCTTTTCGCACCGGCACTGACCTTGGCGGAAGGCACAGTCGCCAGCGTTCATCCACTGGCTACCCGGGCGGGAGAACAGATTCTGGCACAAGGCGGAAACGCACTGGACGCTGCAGTGGCGACCGCATTCAGCCTCGGTGTCGTGGACAGCCATAACTCCGGTATCGGCGGTGGCTGTTTCATTCTGGCGCATCGAGCAGATGGCGTCGTTCTGGCACTGGATGGGCGGGAGATAGCGCCTGCTGCAGCCACCGAGGGGATGTATCGGAAGGGCGGTGTGGTGCAGAAAGAATGGAGCCGGACCGGTCCGTTGGCGATTGGCGTCCCCGGCAGTCTGGCCGCCTTTGACAATCTTCTTCGCTGGGGAGGAACGAAATCGTTAAAAGAAACCCTGCAACCGGCAATTGGGCTGGCGGAGGACGGTTTCCCTCTGGGGGCTACCCTGGCCCGACGCATCAAAGCCACCCGAGACAAACTCCATACATTCCCTGCCACGGCGGCCATTTTCCTCACTTCGGAAGGACAGCCCCTGCAACAGGGGACCCTCCTTCGCCAACCCGACCTGGCCAACAGTCTTAAAGCAATTGCCGAAAAAGGGTCGGCTTGGTTTTATAAAGGAGCGTTCCCGCAGAAAGCCGTACCCTGGCTTAAATCTCAAGGTGGAATACTCTCTCTGGAGGATTTCTCCAACTACCGGGTTCGGATCCGACAACCGATTCGATCACAGATTTTCGGACATACCCTGATCGGGTTCCCTCCACCCTCCTCCGGTGGTACCCATGTGCATCAGATCCTGACCATGGTGGAGCAGCACCCGCACATCGCCAGCATCCGAAAGGATCCTGCGGCCCTGGCTCACCTCTTTATTGAGGCCAGCAAGCGGGCCTTTGCCGATCGGGCCCGATGGCTTGGCGACCCGGACTTTACCGAGATACCCCCTCATCTCCTTGAGCGGAACCGTTTATCGCAACGCAGCCGGACGATTTTGCCCGAGCGTGCCAGTGGCAGTGACGTCCAATCTTCAACTCCCGAGGAACCCCTCCGAGGTCACACGACCCATATCACTGTCGCGGATTCTCAAGGAAACTGGGTCGCCATTACCACCACCCTCAACACATCTTTCGGGTCCGGGATGCTGGTTCCCGGCACCGGGATTCTGTTGAACAACCAGATGGACGATTTTTCAGCGGCTCCGGGACAACCGAACAGTTTTGGGCTGGTCGGCAGCCAGGCCAACGCCATCGCCCCCGGGAAACGTCCCTTGTCCAGCATGAGCCCCACCCTGGTCCTGCGGGAAGGTAAGCCGGTATTGGCTCTTGGCGCTGCAGGAGGTCCGACGATCATCAGCCAGGTCAGCTGGGCACTTTTACAGGTATTTCTGAACGGAGCCTCGTTGGAGGAAGCGATCGCGGCTCCTCGACTGCACCACCAGTGGAAGCCGGATCTGGTCTTTTTTGAAAACACTCTGCCGCAGCCGCTTCGGACACAACTGGAACAGCGGGGACACCGGATGCGACAGAGAAGCACATTGGGAGTTTCTACGGGGGTGGTTCAGAACAGTCAGGGGCAGCTGCTTCCTGTTGTGGACCCACGCCTTCTGGAACAGGCGGGCACGCCAAATCGCTGAACCTTGTTATTGCATATCGAGTGCGTAGCTCCCAAGGCTCTCAAGGGAAACATGTTCCAGCACCGACTCTTCGCAGGCCGCCAGTACAACGGGCGGGGCAACTCCTGCTTCATAGGCCTCTTTCCACCGCAAAACACACAAACACCAGAAATCCCCCGGGTGCAATCCCGGGAAATCGATCTCATCCGACGGGGTCATCAGGTCGTTGCCACGGGCTTTGGAAAAGCTGAGGAACTCAGAAGTCATACGGGCACAGACCGTATGCTGGCCCGGATCTTCCGGGGAGAAGCGACAATAGCTGTCCCGAAAGAAACCGGTTCGAGATGCGTTACTGCAGGGTTGCAGCTCACCGCCAAGTACGTTACGAGGGCGATCGTTCATAGGTAGTCCTCCTGGGAACTCCCTTCTATTGTAGCCGGAAAGTCCCCCAGGGAGACAACGGAACCTGTGTCAGTAGATACTGGGTCAGGAATGCCACCAGGAGAGCCCACCCGAAGGACATCAGAGTGCCGATAATGATGTATTCCGCTTCCTTGCGCTGACTGCTGTCTTTTATCTCTCCGAAGCGAAAGATCGACTTTGCGGCAAAGAGCCACCCGACCCCGGCCGCCTGACCGGCCACGACCAACAGAAGTATCAATGCCCGTTCCAGCATCCCTATCAGACGCCCACCGTTACTGAGCCCCGGTGTCCCGCCGCCATGGTCCGGGAAGGCTTCGGCGATGATCGGCGCCACCGCCTTGGTGATCAGAACCCCACCGAACCAGACGGCCAGAAGTACACCGATGAGGACTACCGTCAATTTGAGAAAAGACGGTACCACAAAGATCCAATAGGGCATGGCCATCGGATGGACCTCATAACGTGCCAGGATAAAGATCACAACCAGGTGAAGACACTGATCGCCCAGAAACCACGCCAGACCTTCGTTGCCAAAAACGTTCTTTACAAAGTCCAGGGCAAAGTGGGTCAGGAAAAGAACAGCGGGAATCACCCACAGAGTCCAGAGCCCCAACCAGAGATAGCTGACCAAGGTAACAATGGCCACATGCAGAATCAGGATGGAAATTTTCTTTTTGCGGGTCGCCACCCATCGGTTCTGCAACAGAAAATCACCGATCAGATGACCAGCGACCAGAGAGAGGAACACCGCAAGGTTCATGAAGTCCTCCTAGAAATGCAACCCTGAGAGGGTTCAATTGCACCATGCAACCTTAAAAGATTGCTTTAATCGAGAGAGATCGATTCAAAAATACGAAGACTCTGTTCGACGGATCGCCAGGAAGCGGCATCCAAAGCTTTGGCCACCGCCTGACGGCTGACCGGTTCGGCAAGATTCTTGACGGTTGCAGCCTGAGTACATCCCACAAGGGCATATCGGACCATCTGGGACTGCCGGCTGGTCCAGTTTTCCGCCAGGGCGCCAAGAAGACCGCATTGACCATCAAGGGAAGCCGCAAGATCGTGGCTCATGAGGTTGGGTACTACAGAGTAGCAAAACCGGTTCTGCACCCGCATCGACTCCAGGGCACGACCTGAGACTCTGTAGGCAGGCCCGTCTCCACCGGAACCGTCTTCCTCGGGTATCCGATCGACAGTCCCAATGCCGATGGAAAGTCGAAGGTCGAGAGGTGAGGGGGCTGTTAACTCCTTCAAAGCGGCCAGATAATAGAGGGCGATTCGAGGAGAACGGGAAGGGGCCGTTACGAGAAATTGCAGTCCATCACCACGAAAATGGTGGATGCGCCCCTGGAGAAGGCCAGGGAACGCCTTCTCGGTCAGGTTCGAAGCCTGGCGCAAGGCCTGCTGCAGGGTCTCAATCGCCGCGCCGGTGAATCGCGATGAACGAACGACATCGCCGGTCACGGCAGCAAACAATGGAGGTGTGGAAGCTGGAGGTGGGGCTTGTGGCATGAATCCTCCAAAACCCCTCAGGGAGCAGAGAGGCACATCTCTTCGAGAAAGCGGTTATCCCGCCAGTCAATCAGGCATCGGGAGGGAGAGCGAGCTTATGGCTCACCACCCGAAGGCGATTCTCAATCTTATAGCCGGAGGCAATCCGGGTCGCAGAACTGATTGCCTGCTGACGCTGCTCTTCACTGAACACGTTTCCTTCCAGAATGACCTGAGATTCGTTGACCAGGATCTCAAAAGAAAGCTCTTCCAGATGCTGTTGCTGCAGATAATCGATCTGAATCTTTTTTCGCAGAATCTGCTGGTCAAAGGTCCGTTCAAGCCCTCCTTCGTCAGAGACGAAACGGGGGTCCCGAACACCCTCAACGATCATTCGGGCGGCGGATTCCGTATCCATACGACTGGTGTTGATCACCAGATCGTAGGTGATCGGATCGGCCCAGTCCCGATCAAAGTAATACTTCATAAAGCCTGCACGCTGGAGGTCACTCCGGCGCACCAGTCCATGAGCGACCTCCGGATCAAGCCACTCCTCTTCGGCAAGCCGTTCCACACGTTCGTCAAAGGGAGCGACAACCCGGACCCGGAACGCCTGGTCCATATTCTGTAACACGTCCCGGCCGGCACGCCCATGGATGATGACATTTCCTTTGCGGGCCATATCCAACACGATCAATTCGATCTGATGGTGGGTTAACAGTAGTTTGGAGTCCAGAGTGTCCAGATATGCCGGAGGTTTCTCGTCCGCAAGCTCGACATCCTCGGCGGTCAACCCGTAGTGTTCAGCCGCATCACGAATCGCCTGTCCGTCAACCAGGGTATACCCCAACGCTTCGGCAGCCTGCTGTGAAATGGGAAGGGCACCTGCCCCGATCTCCCTGGAAACTGTAATGATGGCCATTGTCTGCTCCTGTACCAATGGTGCGGCTTTCCTTCGGTTCAGACTTCTTCGCTGAAGCCCGGTTTATGTTGAAATTGGTGATGCGCCTCAATCCACCGGCTGGTGCGAGTCTTGGAACGCATAATTATCGAATGAGTTTTGGCACCCCCCGCCTCATAGCGAACGCCCCGGAGGAGTTCACCGTCGGTGACGCCGGTCGCCGCAAAGAAGACATCTCCTGCGGCCATATCTTCAGCGCTGTACAGGCGGTTCAAATCGGTGATTCCCATCTTGGCGGCGCGTTCGAGTTCTTCATCTTCATGGAAGATCAGGCGCCCGTACATCTCGCCACCGAGACACTTGACGGCTGCGGCAGCCAATACACCCTCGGGTGCTCCTCCCATACCCAGCATCAGGTCAACGCCGCTGCCTTCAACACAGGCCGCCACTGCCGGAGCGACATCGCCATCGGAGATCAGGCGAATACGGCCGCCCGCCTGACGGATTGAGTCCACATGATGGTCGTGGCGATCACGATCCAAGAGAACAACGGTCAGATCATCGGCGGCACAGCCTTTGATCTCGGCCAGACGTTGAACATTTTCACCGGCGGGGGCGTCAAGATCGATGACACCACAACCGGCAGGACCTACCACAATCTTGTCCATGTACATATCGGGGGCGTGTAGGAAACCTCCACGGGGAGCCAGGGCGATGGTCGCAATGGCACCGTTCCCACCTTTTGCACAGAGCGTGGTTCCTTCCAGAGGATCGACGGAAATATCGACCGCCGGTCCGTTCCCGGTACCCAGTTTCTCACCGATGTAAAGCATCGGTGCTTCGTCCATTTCTCCTTCGCCGATGACGACCAGACCATCGATTTCCATGCCGCCAAGTGTGGTCCGCATGGCATCGGTGGCTGCCCGATCCGCTGAAATCTTATCGCCTTTCCCTACCCAACGCCCACAAGCCAGAGCGGCGGCTTCCGTAACGCGCACCAACTCCAGCGAAATATTTCGATCCATCAACTCCTCGCTTCCCTTAAAACATACGACCTCGCATCATCTCACTTTTGCAGGGGAAAAACAACCATTTGGCTTCCTCCTTCGGCTATACTGAGAGAAGATCGAATGCCATCCAGGGGGGAAGCTTTTGAAAAACAATTCCGGCCTGTTTATCTGGGCCCATCGGGGGGCCTCAGCCTTTGCCCCGGAAAATACAATCGCCGCGTTTCATGTGGCAGAAAAGATGGGAGCCGACGGTATTGAGTTGGATATCCGTCTCAGCTCCGAAGGGGTTCCGGTGGTCATTCACGACCCTCGCGTCGACAGGACCAGTGATTCAACAGGCCTGGTTCATGGAAAAACAGTGGCCGAACTAAAACGCCTGGATATGGGGGGATGGATGGCCCCCAAGTTCCGCGGAGAGCCGATTCCTACTCTGGAGGACGTTCTTATCTGGCTGGACAACCGGATGACGGTCAACATCGAGCTGAAGCTGCCCCGGGCGATGCCACCGGTTTTGACTCTTCTTCAGAAATACCCGCAGGCCCGGGCACTCGTTTCCTGCTTTAAACACCCGGTTCTGGAGATCCACCCTGAACTGCCTCGTGGATTCCTGACCGAAAGCCGTTTTTGGCGACGTGCTTTGAATCGGGCCATCCGGTCCGGGGCTACGGCCTTCCACCCACGGGAAGACCGTGTCACCCCCGGAATGGTGCAGGAAGCCCACCGGGCCGGACTGAAAGTCTTCCCCTTTACGGTGGACGATCCCCAGCAGGCGGAGCGTTTTTGTCGCTGGGGCGTAGACGGCATCTTTACCAACAGGCTTTTCCCGCAGGTTGACACTGACCGGACTCATGATACGGTTTAATCATTTTCCTTGGGATTTAGGCGACTGGCATGGTTCTCTCCCCCCAAATCGATTCCATCGTTTTTGACCTCGACGGCACCCTGTACACCTGCCAGAAGCTCGCGGATCGCATTTTTGAACTGGCGGTCCAGCGAGTGGCCGAGAGCCGAGGCATTGCTCTGGTCGAAGCAAAGAAACTGGTTGTCGGTGCCCAGGAAAGGATCGCCGATCTGCAGGAATGCCCTGCCACCCTGACCCAGACCTGCCAGGAATTGGGAATCCCTCCCAAAGAACTGCATCAGATCTTACAAAACGATCTGCATCCCGAGCTCTATCTTGATCATGACCCGGTACTTCTGGCTTTGCTTGAATCACTGGCTGAGATCTGCAACCTGTACATCTATACCAACAACAATCTTCCGACCGCACGCAAGATTCTGGCACTTCTGGGGGTGGATCACCTCTTTTCCCGATTATTCACCATTGAGATGAACTGGAGCCCTAAACCTGATCCAGAGGGACTTACTGAGGTGCTGCAGCAGATCGGTGGCCCCAGTGACAGTTTTCTGTTTGTCGGAGATCGCCATGCCGTGGACCTGGAACCGGCAGAGGTCCTGGGGATCGACACTCTTCTGGTCGATGATGTCTCCGACCTGTTGCAGATTCATCAGTATCTCGGCCTCATCCCCTGACGGGCCTCTCCACTACACTTGTTACAGGACCGATTTTCAAATAGAGCCTCTTGCAAAAGTCTGGATCGTTATGAGGTCGAGCGAAAACGTTCTGCGCAAGGATAAGGAACAAAAACACCGGAAGCGTAGCCGTGGCTACGTTGAGGACGTTTTTGCGACGAAGACGCCGCGCAGGGCGTTTGCAGCCGATCGCAATAGATCTATGACTTTGGCAAAAGGCTCAATAAAATGCCTGAGTGATCAACTCAGGCTTGTACCAGGGGACCAGATAGTCTATGATTCGTAGTCTTTCTCCGGGAGCAGTTGCGCCCGGACAACTGAAAGCTATACTCTAAAACCATATACATGAGGAGGAACCGATGAAAGAGCAAGTTCAAGAAGTACTGAATCTGGTGCGCCCTGCCCTGCAGGCCGACGGTGGTGACTGCGAACTGGTTGACGTTTCCGAAGACGGGATTGTCAGCGTCCGCCTGACCGGCGCCTGTGGCAGCTGCCCCATGTCCACCATGACTCTGAAAATGGGCATCGAAAAGACTCTGAAAGAGCGTCTGCCTGAACTGGTGAAAGAGGTCGTTCAGGTCTAACGCATCTCAGGGCACCTAACCCACTCTCGGAAGGGGAAATGTCATGATCAAGGTGAAAACCTTCGGTGAACCATTACAGGCATTTAAAACAGCCAAGGAGTTGAGCGACCTCGACGCACGGGTCAACACCTTCATTTCGGAAAACGGCATTTCCAAGGTCATTTCAGTCAGTGACTCCACCACCATGGAGGAAGGAAACACCATCGGTCTGGTACGAGTATTGGTTTACGAGGAATGACCCCGAAAGTGAATCGAGATTTGCTAAAAGACCCTTCCAAAACAGGAAGGGTCTTTTTTCATGCTCCAAGTTTCACAAGGGGCCGCTGCTCCCTTGTTCCTGGTACCCGATTTGTGCTAGATTCAACCGTTCAATCGGGGGCTTGCCCCGACGCTCAACGACGATAATTCGCAGGAGAAAGACTCATGGCAGGACATAGCAAATGGGCCAACATCAAGCACCGTAAAGGCGCTCAGGATGCCAAGCGCGGCAAGATTTTCACCAAACTGGCCAAAGAACTCACCGTAGCGGCCAAGATCAGCGGAGGCGATCCCGCCACGAACCCGCGACTTCGCCTGGCGATGGACAAAGCCCGCCAAGCCAACATGCCAAAAGATAACGTCGAGCGCGCCATCAAGAAGGGCACCGGCGACCTGGAAGGTGTTAACTACGAAGAAGGAACTTTTGAAGGATATGGCCCCGGTGGCGTCGCTGTCATCGTCGAGTTTCTGACCGACAACCGCACCCGCACCGTGGCCGACGTACGCCATATCTTCAACAAGAACAACGGCAGTCTGGGTGTCAGCGGTTCGGTGGCCTTCATGTTCGACCGCAAAGGGATGATCACCTACGGTGAGGACGCCGATATGGACACCATCTTCGAGGTAGCCCTGGAGGCTGGTGCGGAAGATGTCAAGGACGAGGGCGGCGTCATTCAGGTCGTCACCGATCCGGGCGATTTTGAAACGGTCAAAGAGGCTCTCGAAGGTGCGGAACTGGCTTACGAGACCGCCGAAATCACTATGGTCCCTCAGACCGAGACCGCTATTGAAGGCAAATCGGCAGAACAGTTGATGAAGCTGATCGACATGCTGGAAGACAACGACGACGTGCAAAACGTCCACGCCAACTTCGACATCTCCGACGAAGAGATGGCCCGGATCATGGGTTAAGGAACGTTTTGCGAATTCTGGGGATCGATCCGGGCTCCCGGACCACCGGCTACGGCGTGGTAGAGATGCAGGGCAACCGCCTGCGCCACATTACTCATGGGCAGATTGCTGCCGCCAAGGCTGACGACCTCCCCGGCCGACTCCAGATTATCTATCAGGCACTGGAGGAAGTCATCCGAACGACCCACCCGAATGCGGTCGCGGTAGAGGATATCTTCGTTTCCAACAATGCTCGATCAGCTCTCAAGTTGGGCCACGCCCGGGGCGTGGCCCTCCTGGCCGGAACCCAGGCCGGGCTACCGGTTTTCGAATATTCGGCCCTGCAGGTCAAAAGTGCCGTTGTCGGCTACGGTAAGGCCGACAAAAAGCAGGTACAGCAGATGGTCAAGGTCCTGCTCTGCCTCAGTAAAGCCGCCCCGCCCGATGCCAGCGACGCCCTGGCGGTGGCGATCTGTCACAGCCACAGCGCCGCCACCCTGAAACAGATGGCCGGCCTCTGACTCCAAAGGGACTCTATGATCGCCCTGCTCTCCGGTGAACTCGCCTACAAGGCCCCTGACCATATCATTGTCAATGTCGGCGGTGTCGGCTATCAACTGACCATCCCGTTGTCCTCTTTCTACAGTCTTCCCGAAAAGGGAAATGTCAGCCTTCACGTCCACACCCATGTGCGTGAGGATGCTCTGCAGCTCTTCGGTTTTCTGAGCCGTGAGGAAAAAGAGATGTTCGGCCTGCTGATCGGAGTCTCCGGTGTCGGTCCCAAGGTCGCAGTCAACATCCTGTCCAACTGCACGGTACCGGAGTTAAAACAGGCTCTGATGGAGGGGAACCTGAAGCGCCTGTCCAGCATCCCGGGCATCGGCAAGAAGTCGGCCGAAAGACTGATTCTGGAACTGCGGGAGAAGGTCGGTAAACTGGACCCAGGTGTTCTGCCTCCGGCAGTCAACACGCCTGCTACCGGGGTCTCGCTGGAGGACGCCCTGTCGGCCTTGACAAATTTGGGTTACAAAGAAACTCTGGCACGAAAAGCCCTGCAATCGATTGAGATTTCACCGGAAGCCACCCTGGAAGAAGTTCTCCCGGCGGCGCTGAAACATCTCACCCGCTGACCGCACTAAGGGGACACCATGACTGACCGTCTGATCACTCCCGATTCCATACCCTTTGAAGATGGCGATGAGGCCAGCCTCCGCCCCCAGAAATTGGTGGAATATATCGGCCAGACCAAGGTCAAAAGCAACCTCAAGGTTTTCATCGAAGCGGCCCTCAAACGGGAAGAGGCACTGGATCACACCCTGTTCTATGGCCCGCCGGGACTGGGAAAAACCACTCTGGCCTATATCATTGCCCGCGAGATGGGAGTCGGGATCAAATGCACCTCCGGCCCGGTCATTGAGAAACCGGGTGATCTGGCTGCCATTCTGACCAATCTGGAGGCCGGGGACGTCCTCTTTATCGATGAGATCCATCGTCTCTCCCCCGTGGTGGAAGAGATTCTCTATCCGGCGATGGAGGACTATCAGCTTGATATCATCATCGGCCAGGGTCCGGCGGCCCGTACAGTGAAAATCGATCTGCCCCGGTTCACACTGGTCGGCGCCACCACCCGTGCCGGCCTGCTCTCCTCACCCCTGCGGGACCGGTTCGGCGTATTGAGTCGGCTTGAGTTTTATACACCGGAAGAACTGTGCACCATTGTTCGCCGTTCGGCCGACATCCTGAAGATTCAGACGGAAAACGATGGTGCCATGGAGATTGCCGGTCGCAGTCGAGGAACGCCCCGAATCGCCAACCGTCTTTTGCGTCGTGTCCGTGACTTTGCCGAAATAGACGGTGAAGGCATCATCTCTCAGGCCCTGGCCGATCAGGCCCTGAGACGTCTGGAGGTCGATCGGAAGGGCTTTGATATGATGGACCAGACTCTGTTGCTCGCTGTTATCGAAAAGTTCAACGGCGGCCCGGTCGGGCTGGACACCCTGGCGGCGGCGATTGGCGAGGAAAAGGATACCATTGAAGACCTGATTGAACCCTACCTCATTCAACAGGGTTATCTCAACCGAACTCCCCGTGGTCGTGTGGCCACCCCGCTGGCCTTCCGGCATTTTCAGCGACTGCCGGCGGATGACGACGCTAACCCGGATCTTTTCTCCTCCTGAGGAGTTACCATGGCCCCCTTTAAAGGCCTTTCCGTCACCCAGAAGATATTCTTCAGCGTTGCTCTGACAGCGCTTCTTCTGACAAGTGGTCTCGGCTACAGTCTCTGGCTGCAGCAGCAGCAGCTCCATCAGGTCGAGGCCTTGGTAGAAGAGACCTTCGCTCAACATAACGCCCTCCTGGAACTCAGCCAGACCCTGGCAGCTCAAAGCCGGCTGGAACGACAATACAGTCTGACTTCGGAGAGCGCCCTCCTGGAGCTGCAATACCACCGACGTACACAACTTCAGGAACTCAGCCGCACCCTGGCAGATCGGCAGGAAGAGCTGAGTGCTCTCCCCCATTATTCGGACGTCGTGGAGGAAGGTCTGGTTCTCCAACGTGATGGTCGTAAAGAGATCTGGGAGGACCTCCTTAAACGCCGTATCGGCCCGTTGCGAAAACATCTGGAACAACAGATCGAAAACCTGCGCCAGGAGCTGGAGCAACAGATACGGGAGAGCGGGACCGTTTTGCGAGAGCAATTCCGTCGAAATCTCGGGCGTGCAATCGGTTGGTCCGCCATCTCCCTCCTGCTGGGGTTGGGACTGATGGCCCAGGTTATCCTCTATATCTATCGCGCCATGTCCGAACTGAAAGCACAAACACGGCATTACGCCAAAGGCCGCTTCGGAAGAGAACGACGCTGGCGCGGCAACGATGAGTTTGTTCAACTCCAGACCGAGTTGCAGCAGATGGGAGCCGAACTCGAAGAATTGCAACGGCAGCAGCTGGACGCCAACCCCCTGACACACCTGCCGGGGAATCGGGCCATCCAGCAAGAGATTGAAAAGCGTTTTTCCCGTGAAGAACCGTTCGCCCATGTCTACATTGACCTTGATGACTTCAAGGCCTACAATGACCGCTATGGTTATCAGGCTGGCAGTGCAGTGATCGCAGAAACAGCATCTGTCCTGCGACAGTCGGTGGAACTGACCGGCGATCCCGGCACCTTCATCGGGCATATCGGAGGGGACGATTACGTAGCGATCCTGACTCCGGGAAAAGCCGTGAAGCTGGCTCGCATGGTGGCTGAAGAGTTCGACAGGCGTGCCCCTTGGTTTTACGATGAAGAGGACCGCAAAGCCGGGTTTATCTCCGGCCAGGATCGATTCGGCGTCGAGCGAAAGTTTCCGATTATGACCGTCTCCATCGCCGTTGCCCTCTCTGACCACCTCCAGTCACCGACAGTTGAGGCGATTAGTGAGGAATGTGCCGCCATCAAACACCAACTGAAAAAAAAGCCCGGCAGTAATGTAGGGACGAATGCGGACTAACCTAACAACACTCACCCTGGGATTGGCCCTCACTATTTTCACCGGCTGTGCGCAACTGGATGCGATCCGGGTCAAGGTACAGGGTGTGGGCACACCGGCCGAACAGGAACTCTTTCTTGCGGGAATTACGCGTCTCCAGCAAGGTGAAGAAGCCCCCTTTCGGGAGCTGAAGCAAGAATACCCGGAGGGGCCATGGCTCAAGGAGGCCCACAGGCTGATCGCCATGCGAGACCAATCACGAGAGGAAGTTCGCTCCACCCGGGAGGAGCTGGAGACGGCCAACAGCCGAATTACCAACCTTGAGCAACAGAAAGCCAAGCAAGATGCTTACATTCAGGCTCTGAAAGATCTGATCGTCCGCCTCGAGCTTGAACGCTGAATACCAACCCGATGCAGAAAAATGACCTGAAAAAATTTGCCGACCAACTGGCACGTTGGGCACGGGAGATGATTGAGTGCGGCCGCACTCCCTTCCGGATGGTTGAATCGGAACCACGAATTGGCACTCGACTGGGGGACCTCTTTCCTCCCTTGGTTTTTTGGATCAACCGCCAGAGCCTGCAAGCTGCAGGCATTGTTTTCTTCCCTCAAAAAGCGGATGACGGCCTGATGGAATGCGACGCCTGCGCCGAAGCGCTGGGGCTGGAGCATTTTGTCACCTGGACCACCGATCGGGTGACCATATGGCAGAGATCTGCCGGCGGCCCCCTATCAACCAAAGAGTTCCCGATAAAAGGGGACGATGTGGCTGCCTTCCATCAACAGCTCCACAGCCTGATGAACGAGTTGAAGGTGCTGGCGGTTACCGGGGCCGTACCGCCCCGGAATCTCCCTGCCGATTACGTGGTGAACCTCTGTCGAAACTGCCTGGAAGCAGGGATTCCATCGATTCAGAAAAACTGTCGCCAATATCTGATGCAACAGGAAGAGATCGGCTGCTGGATCGACAGTGAGCAACTCGCCTGGCACACAGCCGGCACCGGGCTCATGCGTCTCCTCCTGCTGCACTGGCATGACACACTCCCTTCTCAGTTACATCCGGAGCGGCTTGAGCGAGCCTTTGAACTGTCCCGAAGCCAACTACCCAAGCATCTCAGGCCGCTGTTGGATCAGGGGCTCCCCTTGCCGGAGCTTCCCCACAGCTTTCGTGTGCCTCTTCTGGGCCTCCACCACCGCTTGGAACAGCTGAGCTGGCGAAAGAATCCGGAGCGGGCCACCCAGACCCTGGAAAAAATCTGGCCCTGGCTATTGGAACGCCTCGGCATGCAGGGACTTGAACCCGAATGGTTCGGGGCCGACCTCTGCAAAGATCCGACCCTGCCCTTTTCGTACATGCCCGCCAGGGAGATATCCTGCTGGCCGACATCCCTCCTGATGCGGGCTCTTTGGCGGGAGACGCGGGAGGAGGGACACCCTTCCTACCAGCTTGCACAGCCGATGGACGATCTTGCGGTGACGGTCGAAGAAAGCCTTTGCCTCCCCGCCGAACAGGGCGGTCGCCCTCTTTCAGGCCGTCCGTCTCAAGCCCCATGGCTTGACCGGCTGCGACACCATTGGCCTCAAAGGCGTTTTGACCTACCTTCGGGAACACCCGCCGGCCTTTTCCAGGTGCTTCACTGGCAGGGCCAGGCAGGCGTTGCCCAACCCGTGGAAATCGTCTTTCCGGCCACCTGGCTCCAGCGCTCCTTTATTCGAGAGATGGCCCGGTCCTGGGCACAAACCTCCTTCCCGACGGAGGTTCGCTTCACGGAAGAAGGCCGCTGCCATTGTCGAACCAACGTCCCGGACCCTTCACAAGTGACCCTGAAGCTGCCAGACGAGGAACGTCGTTTTGACTGGGTCGACCTGCCATCTGCCACCCCGGCAGCTCTTTTGCTGGCCGCACTGGCGCCATTACCCCTTCTAAACACCATCCATCAGGGACGTCTCTACTGGGCTTCCGGAGAAGAACTTCCGAGCCCAGGTCTCCTGCGTTATTTGGAAACTCCACTGGCAGCCGACTGCTGGCAACTACTGACCGGGAAACCGATTCCTTCTCCGTCTGATATTCAGCGGGTGCCTGCCGGGCTGCCTCTCCCGAGAGAGGGCCTGTTGAAACTTCTGGAGCGTGAGACACTGGAAGGAGAGTCTTCCGCCGACCGCGTTTTGCAGCATTTGTGTGACTGGTTGCAATGGGAGACCCTTCCCACTCTCAGCATACCTGCCTGGCTGCAGCCAACACGGGCCGAACCCTCCCGTACCCCCAAAGTGGCTCTCGAAGAAGCGTTGCATCAGACCATCAGGACTTTGGGACAGCCCAGGTTCCCCGACACCTACCTCTACCGGAAACCGGAACTGCGGTTACGTGGATACCGAATTACTCCTCCTTTACAGGTCAGGGAATCGTTTTTCGGTCAGGTTGACCTGGAAGATGCCGCAGGACGTCGTTTCCAGGTCGATGAAGCCACCGCTATGGCTCTGCAACTGGCCACTCCGTCTGATGACGAGGAGGTCCAGCTTCCAACGGATTCCGAACAGGTTCTCAGTCTGATCAACGACTACCGCCAGGACCTTGTCCAACTCTGGCAACAGCTGGAACAGGTTGTTTCAGCCCACTGTTCCGGCCCCCGACAAGCAGAAAGAAGACTGCGCGCCTTCTGGGAGGAACTGTCTGTCCCCCTGCCCGAAGATCTTCCTGCTCGCTAAACCTTCCCTTCGGATCAAAACCGCTGGTATACTCCAGCTCAAGGAGTAAACCATGAAAACTCTGCTGCATCTCTGCTGCGCCAACTGTGGCATCTTTCCGTTGTCTGTCCTGCAACAGCAGGGACACCAAGTCACCGGATTCTTTTACAACCACAACATCCATCCCTACCAGGAATACATGCGGCGACGTGACACCGTGAAAGAATGGTCCGGCCGGATAGATCTGCCTGTGCTGATGCGCGATGAATACGCCCTGGAAGAGTTCCTTGCCGCAGTCGCTCAACGGCCGGAAGATCGCTGTGCCTACTGTTATCGCAGCCGTATGGCTGCAACCGCAGAAAGGGCTGCGGCCGAAGGGTTCAAAGCCTTTACCACCTCCCTGCTCTACTCCCGCTATCAGCAGCACGAAGCCATTCGGGCCTACGGCGAAGAACTGGCCCAAACCCACGGACTCACCTTCCTCTACGAGGACCACCGTGTCGGCTGGCAAGAAGGGATTCGTATCAGTAAGGAGATGGGCCTGTACCGTCAGCAATACTGTGGCTGTATCTACTCCGAAAAGGAACGCTACACCCCACGCCCCAAAAAGTAGAAAGAGAACTGATGCCTCCAGGAAAAGTCTTTCTTCTCGTAGGTGGAGCCCTGTTTCTTGTTGGACTCTGGCTCAGTTGGGACGGCCGCCCTCACCTCCCCCTTGGCCGCCTCCCTCTGGATATCCGGGTTGAAAAAGAAGGGTTTTCTTTCTTCTTTCCGTTGGGAACCTGTCTTCTGCTGTCCGGTGTTGCCTCCTTTCTCATCTGGTTGTTTCGTCGCTGAATTTCATTAACGAACTGATACACTGATAGCATGGCCGAAAATACAAGGTTCAAACTAGGGCTCGCCCTTGGGAGTGGCGCCGCCCGTGGCATGGCCCATATTGGGGTGCTGAAAGCCCTTCATGAGGAAAGTATCCCGATCCATTGCATCTCCGGAACGTCGATCGGGGCCCTGATCGGTGTACTTCATGCGGCCGGTGTATCTCCCGACACTCTGGCCAGAACAGCGGCCGAACTCCAGTGGAAACAACTCGCCGGTCTGATCGACCCCGTTCTGCCCACCTCGGGCCTGATCGATGGGAACAAAGTCCGTTCTTTTATCCGCGAACTTCTTCCTGTTGACCATTTTGAAGAACTGTCTATCCCTGTCGCGGTGACTGCAACCGATATCCAGACCGGAGAACCGATCATTATTCGACGCGGGAACCTGCTCGATGCTCTGCAGGCCGCTCTTGCCTTCCCGGGTATTTTCACACCGGTGCGTTTTGGTGAACGATTTCTGATGGATGGCGGCCTGTGTAACCCGGTGCCGACCGATGTCGCCCTCGAATTGGGGGCGGAAAAAGTCCTGGGGGTCTGCGCTATCCCCCATGTAGAACAGCCCCAGGAAACAAGTCTGGTGACTTCCGATCATCTCCACCAGGAAGACGAAAGCTTTTTTAATGCTCGTCGGATCGAGACCCTGTTCAAGGATATCTGGCGTGGCCGTAGCGGTGGCGTTTCAGGCCTGCGCAGACCGACCCTTCTGCGTGTGGCCGCCAAAAGCATCGCTATCATGGAAAACCAGATCAACGACCTGCGTTTACAGCTGAACCCTCCTGACCTGTTACTCCGGCCCCACTTGCACGGACTGACTCTTCTTGAGTTCCATCGGGCCAGCGAAGCCATGCGGGCGGGGGAGGAAGAAATGCGAAAGTATCTGCCTCAGCTAAAAGAGATTCTTGCCAAAGATTAGGGGTTTCTTCATTATTGTGTTGCAATTACAACATCTGGAATCTTTCGAGGTGGAATTGCAACAGTCCATCTTGACGTCACAGCCAAATCCACCAGTATTTTCAAGACTTTCCTTGACTTTCCTCTTGGCTCACAATTTGCAAACAAAGTGGCCTGTTCCATAAAAGTTTTTAACAGGAGAGTCTACTTCTCATGATTCAACAATGCACACTCGCCCAACCGATCACCATCAATGGAATTGGGCTTCATTCCGGCACCCCGGTGACCATGGTCCTCAAGCCTGCTGGAGCCGACAACGGAATCGTTTTCAATCGCCAGGACGGCGACCGCTGTGTCGCTATTCGTGCCTGCAGCGAAAATGTGATCGACACCCGCCTGGCTACGGTCCTGGGGACAGACGGTCTTTCCGTCAGCACCGTCGAGCATCTGCTGGCTGCTCTGACGGCGTGCGGTATCGATAATGTCGACATCGACATCGACGGCCCGGAAGTCCCAATTATGGATGGCAGTGCTCAACCTTTTATTGACCATTTGCAGGAAGCAGGCGTCGCCAATCTGAAGGCACCTCGTAAATTTCTGGCCATCAAAAAACCGTTGACTCTGGTGGAGGGCGAAAAACGGATCAGCGTGATTCCTTCGCGCTTCTTCCGCATTACCTTTGACATCGCCTTTGACCACCCGAGTATCGCCCTGCAGCATTACAGTATCAAAGTGAGTGGTGAATCGTTCCGTAAGGAGATTGCACGGGCACGGACCTTTGGTTTCCTGAAAGAAGTGGAATATCTCAAGGCCAACGGTCTGGCTCGTGGAGGATCTCTGGAAAACGCCGTGGTTATTGGGGACACAGGCATCCTGAACCCCGAAGGCCTGCGTTTTGATGATGAATTCGTAAGGCATAAAATTGCCGACTCTGTCGGGGACTTCAGCCTACTGGGGTATCCCATTTTGGGGCACATCAAAGCTTACAAAGCCGGTCACGACATCAACCAGAAAATGGTTGCCCAGATCCTGGCGACCCCTGATGCATGGCAGATGGTGGAGTTTACCAACGAGAGTGCGGCCTTCCCGTTCCGCAGTCAGTCCCGCACTTTCTCCACTGACTGGGCCTGGGCCCAGGTTTGACGACCAACCCTTTTCCAATTAAAAAGCAGCCCACTCGGGCTGCTTTTTTGTTTTTTCGAACCAGAACTTGATCCACTTAGATCCGTAGAACGCTTGCCAAAGTGGCGAAGAATCGCCTAGAATTCAGGCTTATCCCCTAACCCTGAAATCTGCGATGAACTCAGAGACTCCCACAGATCCCAACCGGGGTACCGAAATCCTGAAACGTCGGCGTGAATGGCTGCTTATCATCGCCCTTCTTGGCCTGATTCTGTTGTTTTATCGGTTTGAGGGGGAACTTCTGCAACTAACCCACCAGGTCCAGTTACCCAAGAATATTCTGGTTCTGTTTCTGCTGAATCTGAACATCCTGCTGATCATCTTTTTCCTGTTTCTGATTTTCCGCAACCTGTTCAAATTGGTCTTTGAACGACGACGCGGCATTCCCGGTGCCAAACTGCGGAGCAAGCTGGTAGCCGCCTTTGTGGCCCTGTCTCTGATCCCAACTATGCTGCTGTTCTTCTTTTCAGCGGGGCTGATCACCAATACGATTGAAAACTGGTTCAGCACAGAAGTGGAAACGGCGATGCAGGAGTCCTTGGAGGTCGCCAACACCTACTACAAAAACGAGGCAGCCAACGCGATCTATTACGCCAACCAGATCGCAGAACAGGTCCGGGACCAGAAGCTGCTGAACGCGGCCAACATCCCCAAACTCAGAGAGCTGGTCGCCCAGAAGCAGAAGGAGTATAACCTGGGGATCGTCGAGGTCTTTTCAGCGACTCACGAGGAACTGGTTCGGGTCGCCAACACCCAGGTTCCGACGGTGGACATCACCTCCCCCGGCGATGATTTTCTGAAAGAGGGGCTACGGGGCAACCGATTGTCACAGGTTACCCCGATCAACAAGGCCGATCTGATCCGCGGGATCGTTCCCATCCAGTCAAATTGGAATCCTAAGGATATCGTGGGTGTTGTCGTGGTGAACTATTACGTTCCCTACTCGCTGGTTTCCAAGATGAAGGAGATTTCCAGCTCATTTGATCAATACTGGGCCAGTAAACAAATCACTGGTCAGACCCAACGCCTTTATGTCATTGTTCTTCTGCTGATTGCCCTGGTGATCGTCTTCCTCGCCACCTGGTTCGGCTTCCACCTTGCCCGTGGGATCACTGTTCCCATTCAGCAACTGGCAGTCGCCACCCATCGCATTGCCGAAGGGGACCTTGATGTCAAGATTGACGTCGACAGTAGCGACGAAGTCGGCATGCTGGTCAACGCCTTCAACACCATGACCTCGGACCTGCGGCGCGGGAGTGAACGTGAGGCAGAGGCGGCCCATGAATTACAAATGTCCAACCTTGAGTTGGAACAACGTCGCCGCTACATGGAAATCGTGCTGAAGAACGTTACAGCCGGTGTTATCTCCATTGATCGCTATGGTCTTATCACCACAGTAAATAAATCGGCAGAGGACCTGCTGGACTTTTCCTCCTCCCAGGTTCTTGGCCAGAACTTTCGCGATGTTCTTTCCCAACAGCACCTGCCTATTGTCAAAGGGTTCCTGAACGAACTGATCCTCAGCGGCAAGGACTCCATTCGCAAACAGATGAACCTGCAGGTTGGGGACCACAAACTCAGTCTTCTACTCAACGTCACCACACTTCGGGACGACAGTGGTGAATTCATGGGAACGGTTGTCGTCTTTGACGATCTCACTCATCTGATCAAGGCACAGCGCATGGCGGCCTGGCGCGAGGTTGCCCGGCGGATTGCCCATGAGATCAAAAATCCCCTGACACCCATTCAACTCAGCGCACAGCGCCTTCGCCGACGCTATTTGGAGAGGTTTGCAGAGGAGGATGATATTTTTGACGACTGCACCGGCATGATTGTGCGGCAGGTCGATGAGCTGAAAAACCTGGTCAACGAATTCTCCAACTTCGCACGTTTGCCAGCCAGCAACCCCCTGCCCAACAACCTTAATGAGTTGATCTCCGAGACGTTGGTCCTCTATCGAGAAGCTCACCCGGAGATCTCTCTGGAATTTGAACCTGAGGCGGACCTTCCCGTGATCAATATCGACCGGGAACAGATGAAACGCGTCCTGATTAATCTCCTTAACAATGCCGTTGCCGCCATTGAAACCGATGGCACGATCACCATCAACACCGAGTACAACACCGCGTTGAAAATGGTGATCTTTGCGGTGGCCGATACGGGGACCGGCATCCCGGCCGAAGACAAACCACGCCTGTTTGAACCTTACTTTTCGACCAAAAAGTCCGGGACCGGCCTCGGGCTCGCCATCGTCTCTACCATTATTGCCGATCATAACGGCTATATCCGGGTGAGGGACAATCTCCCAAAGGGAACGCGCTTTATCGTCGAACTCCCTGCAACTGATCACGTCGATCCCGATGAAAACACTTCCGCAGAAGGGTAATTCATGCCATCCATTCTGATCGTTGATGATGAAGAGTCGATCCGTCACAGTCTTGAGGGCATCCTTGAAGACGAGGGTTTCACGCCAACCTTTGCCGACAGTGGTGAAGCCGCACTGGCCCGACTTTCTGAGGATAATCCGGATCTGGTTCTGCTGGATATCTGGATGCCGGGAATGGACGGTCTGGAAACCTTGCAGAAGATTACCAAAACAAAACCGGACCAGGTCGTCATTATGATGTCCGGGCACGGGACCATCGAAACCGCCGTCAAGGCAACCAAGCTTGGGGCTTTTGATTTTATCGAGAAGCCACTGAGCCTTGAAAAGGTACTCCTGAGCGTCAACAATGCCCTCAAGGTCAATCAGTTATTGATCGAGAACAGAGCTCTCAAAGCGCGTTACGCCCGTGAGCATGAGATGGTGGGGGATGCAACTCCCATCCAACAGCTCAAGGAGCAGATCGGTCGTGCAGCCCCCTCAAGTGCCTGGGTCCTGATCACGGGGGAGAACGGTACCGGCAAAGAACTGGTCGCCCGGGCCATCCATCAGCAATCGGGACGGGCCGGGAAACCGTTTGTTGAAGTGAATTGCGCCGCCATTCCCGAAGACCTGATCGAATCGGAACTTTTCGGACATGAGAAAGGGGCTTTTACCGGCGCCACACAGGCTCGAAAGGGCAAATTTGACCAAGCCCATGAAGGCACCCTTCTTCTGGACGAAATTGGCGATATGAGTCTGAAAACCCAGGCTAAAATTCTTCGGATCCTTCAGGAGCGCAAGTTCGAACGGGTTGGAGGGCACAAAACAATCGAAGTGGATGTACGAGTGGTTGCGGCCACCAACAAAGACCTTGAAGAGGAAATCAAGAAGGGTCATTTCCGAGAGGACTTGTACTTTCGCCTCAATGTCGTTCCCTTTCACGTTCCGCCATTGCGCGAACGCACTGACGACATTCCCCTTTTAGCCAGTCACTTCCTGCGCCATTTCTGCCTCAAAGAGGGGATCACCGAAAAGACGGTCACTCCAGAGGCAATGGCAACTCTGGCAGGATACAACTGGCCTGGCAATATCCGAGAGCTGAAGAACCTGATGGAGCGCCTGGTCATCATGACACCGGGAGAAACGATCGACCTGATTAACCTGCCACCGGCAATCACCTGCGGTTCGGACCTTGGTCCGTCCACGACTGGGGAAACCTCACAAGCATTCCAGTTGAACAACCTGAAAGAGGCCCGGGAAGCGTTTGAGAAAGAGTACCTGGAACGAAAACTGAAAGCGAATCAGTGGAATATCTCTCGAACCGCCGAAGCGATCGGGCTGGAGCGTTCCAACCTGCACCGAAAGATCAAATCGTACGGAATCGAGCTCAAGAACGAATAGTGATTGAGACGTATATCGAGAAATAAAAATGCCCTGTCTGAGACAACTCTGACAGGGCGTTATTATTGGGGGGCAAGAAGAGAACAGAGTTCTCAAAACAGTAAAGGGTCCCTCCGGAAGGAGAGACCCTTTACAAAATAATTTCGGCGGCGACCTACTTTCCCACGTCAGACGCAGTATCATCGGCGCAATAGGGCTTAACTTCTGTGTTCGGAATGGGAACAGGTGTGACCC
>JANQIN010000247.1 GCA_028282145.1 Thermodesulfobacteriota bacterium
TACCAGGGGTCGTAAAGACCCTGGTACGAACATGATGCCTGTGGTGTCGGTTTTGTCGCTGACCTGCACGGCCGCCAGAGCCATCAACTTGTCAGCCAGGCCCTTGAGGTTCTGGAAAATCTTGAACATCGCGGTGCTGTTGGCTGCGATCCCAATACCGGTGACGGTGCCGGCATTCTGATGCAGATTCCTCACGATTTTCTGCTGGAGGAATGCACCGAGGAAGGGATCAATCTCCCGGAACCGGGACAATATGCTGTCGCCATGCTGTTCCTGCCGCGAGATCCTGACGAACGGGTTCGCTGTGAAGAACTGGCGGAGAAGATCGTCGCCGATCACCATCTGGATTTTCTCGGCTGGCGAACCGTCCCCACCAACAACAGCATGCTGGGTGAGGGGGCACGTTATCTGGAACCGGTGGTGCGACAGCTGTTTGTCAAACGTCCGGCCCCATTGACCGACGATCTGGACTTTGAACGGCGGCTCTACGTCTGCCGACGCCATCTGCACAACACCATCCGTGACACCGATGGCATGCCGACCGACGCCTTTTATATCTGCAGTTTTTCGGCTCGGACCATCCTCTACAAAGGCATGTTGACACCGCCCCAGCTGCCACTCTATTTCCTGGACCTGCAGAACCCGGAACTGAAATCGGCTCTGGCCCTGGTCCACAGCCGGTTTTCCACCAACACTTTCCCCAACTGGGTTCGCTCCCACCCCTACCGCTTTGTTGCCCATAACGGGGAAATCAATACCTTGCGAGGAAACGTCAACTGGATGTTTGCCCGCCAGGCGCTGCTGGCCAGCCGGGTTCTGGGTGACGACTGGGCCAAGATCCTGCCGGTGATCGATGAATCGGGCAGCGACTCGGCGATGTTCGACAACTGCCTGGAGTTTCTTCATCTGTCGGGGCGGTCACTGCCGCACGCCGTCATGATGATGATCCCGGAACCCTGGCAGAATCACGCTCAGATGTCGGATGAAAAGAAGGCCTTTTACGAGTACCATGCCTGCCTGATGGAGCCCTGGGACGGCCCGGCATCGATCACCTTTACCGACGGGACAGTGATCGGAGCGGTCCTTGACCGGAACGGGCTGCGACCTTCCCGTTACTACGTCACCAAGGACGATCTGGTGGTCATGGCTTCCGAGGCAGGTGTGCTGCCGATCCCACCGGACCGCGTGTTGACCAAGGAACGCCTTCAGCCCGGTCGGATGCTGCTGGTCGATACCATCAAGGGGCGGGTCATCCCCGACGAGGAAATCAAACAGGAGATCGTCAGTCAACAGCCCTATCGGGAATGGCTCGACAAGTTCCTGGTCGATATCGCCGATCTGCCTGACCCCGAAGTCGACGAGCCGAAGGAACCGGCCGGCCTGATGCAGCGACATCTGACGTTCGGCTACACCTTTGAAGACCTTCGCAAGGTTCTGGCCTCCATGGCCAGCAAAGGGGTGGAACCGGTAGCCTCCATGGGCAACGACACGCCGCTGGCGGTCCTGTCGGACCAGCCTCAGCTTCTGTACAGCTATTTCAAACAGTTGTTCGCCCAGGTGACCAATCCACCGATCGACAGTATCCGCGAGGAAATTATCACGTCAACTCTGACCACCCTGGGCTCGGAGAAGAACCTGATTCACCCGGAACCCGATTCCTGTCAGCAGGTCAAACTGCAGACACCGATTATCGACAATGCCCAACTGCAGAAACTCAAAGCGTTGGACCAGCCCGGGCTGAAATCGGTCAGTATCCCGATGTTGTTTGACACCGCCACCGGCTCTTCCGGTCTCAAGCTGGGGATGAACCAGCTCTGCGCCGCCGCCGATGCGGCGATTGCCGACGGGGCATCGATCCTGGTGCTGTCCGACCGGGGGGTGACGAAAGACAAGGCACCGATTCCGGCGCTGCTAGCCACCTCCGGCCTGCATCACCACCTGATCCGTCAAGGCACCCGCACCCTGGTGGGCTTGGTGATCGAATCGGCCGAACCACGAGATGTCCACCAGTTCGCCGTCCTGATCGGTTACGGTGCCGGAGCAATCAACCCCTACCTGGCCCTCGAATCCCTGCAACAGATGATCGACGAGGGGATGCACACCATCGATTATCCCACCTCGGTCAAAAATTTCATTAAGGCGGCCACCAAAGGGGTGGTCAAGACCATGGCCAAGATGGGGATCTCCACCATTCAGTCGTATCGGGGAGCGCAGATTTTCGAAGCGGTCGGCCTGGGGCAGGAGCTGATCGACCAGTACTTCACCTGGACCGCCAGCCGTGTCGGCGGGATCGGTATCGACACCATTGCCCGCGATGTGCTGGAGCGACACAAGGCTGCTTTCGCCCAGCGCCGCGATCCGTTGGAAGGCCTGACCCCCGGCGGTAAGCACCAGTGGCGGGCCGACGGGGAAAAGCATCAGATGGAACCCAAAACGATCCATCTGCTACAGGAAGCGACCCGCACCGGCAACTATCGACTTTATCAGGAGTATTCGGAACGGGTCGATCAGCAGAGCGAAAAAATGTGCACTCTGCGGGGGCTGCTCGACTTCCGACAAGCCCCTAAACCGGTACCGCTGGAGGAAGTGGAACCGGTCGAGGCGATCATGCGGCGGTTCAAGACCGGCGCCATGTCGTTCGGCTCCATCAGCAAAGAAGCCCATGAGGCTCTGGCGATCGCCATGAACCGGATTGGCGGTAAGTCCAATTCGGGCGAAGGAGGCGAGGACCCGGACCGGTTTACACCTGACCCTAACGGAGACCTGCGGAACAGTGCTATCAAACAGGTGGCCTCCGGACGGTTCGGTGTCACCGGTCACTATCTGGTCAACGGGGTCGAGATTCAGATCAAGATGGCCCAGGGAGCCAAACCAGGTGAGGGCGGCCAGTTGCCGGGGCACAAGGTCTTCCCGGTGGTGGCTAAGGTCCGCTACTCCACCCCCGGTGTGGGGTTGATCTCACCGCCGCCGCACCACGATATCTACTCGATCGAGGATCTGGCTGAGCTGATCCACGATCTGAAGAACGCCAATCCCAATGCCCGGATCAACGTCAAGCTGGTGGCCGAAGTCGGTGTCGGCACTATCGCTGCCGGGGTTGCCAAAGCGAAAGCGGACGTGGTGTTGATCTCCGGTCACGATGGCGGTACCGGGGCTTCGCCTTTGTCCAGCATCCACCATACAGGACTTCCCTGGGAACTGGGACTTTCCGAAACCCACCAGACCCTGCTGCTCAACGGGCTGCGTGATCGGATTGTTGTTGAAACCGACGGTATGATGAAGACCGGTCGCGACGTTGTCGTGGCGGCCTTGCTGGGAGCGGAAGAATATGGTTTCGCCACCATGCCGCTGATGGTACTCGGTTGCGTCATGATGCGAGTCTGTCACCTCAATACCTGTCCCGTCGGCATCGCAACCCAGGATCCACGTCTGCGGGCAAAATACAAAGGGTCCGCTGATCATGTGGTAACCTACTTCACCTTCCTGGCCCAGGAAGTACGGGAACTGATGTCTCAACTGGGCGTCCGCACTGTGGACGAACTGATCGGCCGCACCGATCTGCTGACCCAGCGGGACAGCGATCGGATCAACCGCCGCGGCCTCGACCTGTCCAACCTTCTTTACCAACCTGAGATTGGCGGCAACCAGACTCCTTATGCCTCTCAAGAGCAGGATCACGGGCTGGACGACGCTCTCGACCGGACCGTTCTCCTTAAAATGTGCCAACCGGCCATCGACAAGAAAGAACCGGTACGAATTACCCTGCCGGTACACAACGTCAACCGGGTGGTCGGGACCATGCTCGGCAGCGAGATCAGCCGCCGTCACGGACCCGGAGGGTTGCCCCAGGATACCATCCGGCTCAAGTTCCGCGGATCGGCCGGTCAGTCGTTCGCTGCTTTTGCCCCTCCCGGTATCACTTTCACCGTTGAGGGGGACGCCAACGACTATTGCGGCAAAGGCTTGTCCGGGGGACGGATTATCCTCTATCCGCCACGAGACGCCAGTTTTACTCCGCAGGACAATATCATCGTCGGCAATGTCGCCTTCTATGGTGCCACCCGTGGCGAAGCCTACATCCGTGGGATGGCGGGCGAACGTTTCTGCGTTCGCAACTCGGGCGTCACCGCTGTGGTCGAGTCGGTCGGTGATCACGGCTGCGAATATATGACAGGTGGCAAGGTGGTCGTTCTCGGCTCTACCGGGCGAAATTTCGCCGCCGGCATGTCGGGAGGCATCGCTTACGTTCTCGACCGGGACGGCAGCTTTACCGGCCACTGCAACACCGAAATGGTCGAACTGACAGCTGTGGAAAACCCTGACGAAGAAAGAGAATTGAAGGGGTTGATTGAGACTCACAAGGAACTGACCGAATCGGAACTGGCGACAGACATCCTGCAGAACTGGGAAACGACCCTGCCCCGATTCGTTAAGGTCTGGCCTCGGGATTTCAAACGGATGCAGGCCGCCATTGCCGAGGCCACCGAAAGTGGGCTTAGCGGTGAAGAGGCCCTGTCGGCTGCCTTTGAGGCCAACCTCAACGATCTGGCCCGTGCCAGTGGTAACTGATCGCAATTATATTGCTGAAGGATAGAATGCCATGGGTAAATTAGGTGGATTTCTCGATTATCACCGTGAGCTTCCCCTCGATCGGACGCCGGAAGAACGGCTGAAGGACTGGGACGAGTTTCACCAGCATCACCCGGAAGAAAAGTGCCGTGAGCAGGGTGCGCGCTGTATGGAATGCGGGACTCCCTTCTGCCATACGGGGCTGACTCTGGAAGGTGGCGCCTCCGGCTGCCCCATTTACAACCTGATCCCCGAATGGAACGACCTGGTGCACCAAGGGCTGTGGAAAAAGGCGCTGGAGCGACTCCACATGACCAACAACTTCCCCGAATTTACCGGGCGGGTCTGCCCGGCGCCGTGTGAAGGAGCCTGTGTTTTGGGGATTATCGAACCGCCGGTGACGATCAAGTCGATCGAACAAGCAATCGTCGACCGGGGCTTTGAAGAGGGCTGGATCGTTCCGCAACCACCACCGGAGCGTAGCGGGAAAAAAGTTGCGGTGGTCGGCTCGGGCCCGGCTGGATTAGCCTGCGCCGCCCAGCTCAACAAAGCCTGGCATCAGGTCACCGTCTTTGAGCGAGCCGACCGGATTGGCGGCCTGCTGATGTATGGCATCCCCAACATGAAGCTCGACAAAGCGATTGTCGACCGTCGCGTCAAGCTGTTGGAAGACGAAGGGATCGAATTCCGTACCGGCATTGAGGTCGGCACCGATATTCCGACCCAACAACTTCTGGACGACTATGATGCCGTCGTCCTCTGCTGCGGCGCCACCCGGCCCCGGGATCTTCCGATCCCCGGCCGGGATTCACAGGGCATCCAC
>JANQIN010000263.1 GCA_028282145.1 Thermodesulfobacteriota bacterium
ACAAGGGCAGAGATGCCTTGTTTTGCAAGTGAAGAAAAATCGCACTTTTTCGGAACGATTGTGTCTCATCCCATGGAGGGGTGGGGCACCCAATCCACAAAAAAAAGACCCGCACGGATGTGCGGGGCTTCGGAACTGTAAACCCGTTGTCTTACAGTTTAACGATGTCGGTAGCCTGAGGGCCTTTTTGACCTTCAGTTACCTCAAAGCTTACACGGTCACCTTCAGCCAGGGACTTGAAACCTTCAGCCTTGATCTGGGAGAAGTGAGCGAATACGTCAGGACCGTTGTCCTGCTCGATGAAACCAAAACCTTTTTCGTCGTTAAACCACTTAACAGTACCTTCAGCCATTCTCTTTTTTCCTTTTCTTCTGGGGTTTTCCCCTTGTTGCCTGCGCCGGTCAAAAGAGCGGCAAAAGAAAACACGCGAGCCTCAAGGCCGCGTGTCTGCACCATCTTGATCCGTTATCAATCTGTACGCTCTCGATCAGCACAAACGTTGTGATGGTTGAACCCTAACACAGTGTTTGAATCGGGAGCAACAAAAAAACGCTCTATTTTCCAGAAGCTTAGATGGAAAAAAGAGGCCTTTCGCTCGAAAGGCCTCCTTTGGGCCCAGGCCAGCCCCCCTCCAGGACCGGTCTGACTCCTTTTTTTCTTGGCGGCGGTTTACTGACGACCGATCCCGTCGTAAGCGAAACCGGCGTTTTTGACCGTCTTGGGGTCGTACTGGTTCCGGCCGTCGATAATGACCGGCTGGGCCATCATCTTCTTCAGGGCGTCGAAGTCCGGAGTCCGGAACGGCTTCCATTCGGTCACCAGGACCAGAGCATCGGCCCCTTCGGTCGCTTCATACTGGTGCTGGGTCAGAGTCAGGTCGCCGTTTTCAAACCACTCGGCCGGCCATTCTTTGCGGACGTTGTCCATGGCGATGGGGTCGTAGCCTTTGACCTTGGCACCGGCCTCGATCAGGCTGGTGATCAGGACTTTGGCCGGAGCGTAGCGCAGGTCGTCGGTACCGGGTTTGAAGGAGAGCCCCCAGACACCGATGGTTTTGCCGGTGAGATCGGCACCGAACTGCTTGGCGACCTTCTTGAACAGGATCTGCCGCTGCAGATCGTTCCGGTCTTCGACCGACTGCAGCACCTTGGGCTCGTAGTCGACCTGCTTGGCCATGCTGATCAGTGCCAGCACGTCCTTGGGGAAGCAGGAGCCGCCGTATCCGCAACCGGCGTAGATAAAGTGGTAGCCGATCCGGCGGTCGGAACCGATACCGCGGCGGACGTTTTCCACGTCGCAGCCGTAGAGTTCGCACAGGTTGGAGATCTCGTTGATAAAGGAGATCTTCGTGGCCAGCATGGCGTTGGCAGCGTACTTGGTCATCTCGGCATCGGGGATTCCGATAAAGATGGTACGGTCCTGCTGCTTGTTGAAGGGGGCGTACAGCTCCTTCATCACCCGCTCGGCCCGCTCGTTGTCGCAACCGACGATGATCCGGTCGGGTTTCATGCAGTCGTTGACCGCCTCGCCCTCTTTGAGGAATTCGGGGTTGGAGACCACGTCGAATTCGAAGTCGACACCGCGCTTGTCCAGCTCTTCCTGCACGGCGGCGCGAACCAGCTCGGCGGTGCCGACTGGAACGGTCGACTTGTTGACCACGGTGCAGTAGCCGGTCATGTTCTGACCGATCTGACGGGCCACGGTGACCACATCGGACAGGTCGGCCGAGCCGTCCTCGGCGGACGGGGTACCCACACCGATAAAGTAGATGCTGGAGTTCTTCATCGCCTCGGTCAGGTCGGTGGTGAAGTGCAGTCGGCCTTCCTGGTAGTTATTGATAACGATCGGCTCCAGGCCGGGTTCGTAAATGGGGATAATCCCCTTCTTCAGGTTCTCAATCTTGCTGGGGGTCCGACCGACACACCAGACGTTGTTCCCCATTTCGGCAAAGCAGGCACCTGTGACCAGACCGATATATCCCACACCGACAACTGTTACATTCATGATTCTTCTCCCGACTTATTTAGTTTGATAAAAAAGTTTTATATCAAATTTGGATGCCAAACAAATATAGAGGCCTTTTGGGGGGAAAGCAACCCCCGAACAGGAAATTTTTATTTTTTTACAAAATACTCACATTTTCCGGGGGCCGGCTTCGCATCGACGTCGGCTGTGGTAAAGTGACGGCATGGTTGAGATTCATACCGTGGATTATCTGGCGTTCAAGGAGTTGCTCCATGCTGTTCGGATGGAGGTCTTTGTGCGGGAACAGGGTGTTCCGGCCGATATGGAGATCGACGCCCTCGACCCGGAATGTGTTCATGTGGCGGCCCATATCGGGACCAATTACGTGGGAACGGGCCGGATGACCCCGAACGGCAGGATCGGACGGATGGCCGTCCTCCCCGAGCATCGGGGCCAGGGAATCGGACGCCGCATCCTGCTGCGGCTGGTCGAGGAAGCTCAGGTCCTGCGTTTACCGCAGGTGGTGCTTTCCAGCCAGGTGCATGCGTGCGACTTCTACCGCAAGCTGGGCTTTGAGGCGGAGGGAGAGGTCTACCAGGAAGCCGGCATCGACCATATCAGGATGCGTCGAGAGCTGTAGCCCTTTCCAGCAAGTTCCCCAGATCGACCCCTTCCCTCCCCTGAACCGCTTTGACCCGATCGAGAAAGGCCTCATGTTCCGGGTGGTCCGGCCGATGGACCGCGCGGGAGACGAACTCCCCACGGGAAAAGGTGCCCCAGTTCACCAACTGACTGAAGTAGATTTCCGCTCCCAGCGCCTGCCCCATCTCGACGAAGGCCGGCATCTCCCGATAGTTGTTCTGCTGCACCACCATGCTGATCTTGAGCGACAGGGGAAGCCCGGCGATAAAGTTCAGATTCCACTGCAGGGTCTCCCAGCTTCCCCGTCGATTGCGATGGTAAGTTTCGGCAGTGGCGGCATCGATGGAGACCTCGGCCGACCGAACCAGGCCATGAAGGTGCGACCAGCGTTCCCAGGCCGACTCGGTCCAACCGATACCGTTGGTATGAAGGTGAATCCGCTCCAGCCTGGGCCACCGCTGCCCATCGACCCGTTCGAGCAACCATCGGTAGGCGGGTGCGGCAAACGGGTCGCCGTGGCCACTGAGGGAAAGGGACCGGGCCTGGGGAGCCAACTCCCATTCCACCGCCTCGGCTAAGCGATGCACCGCCCCCTTTTCCTTCGCAGTCCGCGACGGCGTGGCCTCCCGGCAACTGGGACAGATCAGATTGCAGTGATCGTCGAAGCAGAGGTTAAGGTGACGCGGGCCGTACGGCAGGCGGACCTGCCCGGCCTGGACCACCTGTCGCACCGGCCCCTCCGGGAGCTGCGTCAGCCGCTGCACCGGCGCCTTCCGGGCGCGGAGGCGTGGGCAGCGCCGGGGGTTGCAGCGATGGAAACTGCCGTTGGTCACTGTTTGCCGGATTTCACGTGCCAGGACACCGTTCCACAGCTGCTCCAGAGGAACCTCCCCCAGAATGCCGATGGAACGTTTGAGCCATGCGGGGCAGCAAAGGAAGAGGACGCCGCCCCGATGGACCTCAAGCCACTCAAAAGGGTGGGTGCAAATCCATTTTCCCGTGGCCGGTTTTTCAACGTTCCTGAGGATCATAGTCCAAAAGATACGGCAAGAGGGCCGGCGGTGCAATGACACCGACGGTTCTCTCGCCGAACAGGACCGATATTCGACCGACATTCCGGATCGTGGAAGGCGTTTATCGGACCGTTGCGGAGCGACGATAACCGTTCTTCCTCCGAAAGCGGGCCCCCGCGGACGGCACTCTTGTCCCGGCCTTCTGAGATTCGATATCCTAGTGCACAGAGAGATGAATCATGGTAAATAATACCGTTGTGTTTAATGAGAAACGGAGCCACCGGTGTCTTCAGACGGACCATCTTACATAATGGATCAGACCCACCCCGTGGAAAGCTTCCTCAACGAGTGGAGCATCTTCCGCAGGAACCTGAGTACCTACCCGGCCGAGCATCCCATCCTCGAAAAATCCGGGGACCGCATGGGGCGCCATCTGGAGGCGTTGCAGGCCCGGACAGGCACTCTCGAAATGGGTATCCTGAAGGAAAAACTTCTGGTCAACGGGGAATCCTGGGGGGAAGGCAACCCGAAAATCCTTCGCTTTGCAGAGGAACTCCGAACCGCCGGGATCGCTGGCCTGGTCCTGAAGACCGGCCTTTCCTGGCAGGAGATGGCCGAGTTCTGTCGGCTGTTGCAATTCTCGCCCGACGAAATGGAAACCCGCGGTGGCCTTCGAACCCTTTTCGACCAATGCAACCTTCCCCACATTCGGCTGACGGAAATCGACTATTCCGGCCTTAAGGTGACCGAAGAGAAAAAGGTCGACCCGTCGCGGCAACCTCCCCAGGAGCTGTGGGACGACTTTATTCTGGGCCTGATTCAGGCCACCGTCGGTCCGGGCGGGGCAGGCACCAGCACTGCGATCCAGGCCCCGGTGGCTCTCGCACAGTTTCTCAATAAAAAACTGGGGCACGATCAGGACACACTGCTCACGACAAACCCGGGGCTGAATCAGTCGTTTGGCCAACTGGTCAAACGCGCCGGTGCCAGTGTGGCCGAGGATCCCGCGCGAAAGCAACTGCTCAGTTTTATCCGGCACCTTCATCCCGAGATTCGACGACAGTTTCTGGAGGGGAGCCTGAAGGTCCTGGACAAGGATGCCGGGCCTTTGGAATCGATCATGAGCGAACTGCCCTCCTCCGCCCTCAAGGAACTGTTGCAGGCGGAAAACGAGCTGTCTCCCGGAAAAGAACCCCCGCTGCTGAAGATCCTCCACCGCCTGCTCGATATCCGACCGGTTCGTTTGGAGCCCCAAAACTTCCAGGCCGATTCAGCGGCTGTTGAAGCCCTTCACACCATGTTTCGCGAGGACAGTTCAGAGCTTTTTGCGGAAGAACCCTACCGGAAACAACTGGACCAGATGATGCAGCTGGATCAGGTTCCGAACCTGTCCGAGAAAGAAACCAGCGCACTGACCGAAGCCCTGGAAATGGAGCAGATCGAATCGAAGCTCTGTGCAGTGATTCTGGAGGTTGCCCAGGCCCTGCCGCCGGATGAGCAGGCGGATCTGCTGTCATGCAACTTGATGGACATCAGCACATACTTTCTGGAGCTGGGCGATTTCCCCGCGCTGACGCAGCTCTTCGACCGACTGGCTGCCGACGCCAAAAACTCGGACCACAATCTGACGGATGTGATCACCCAGGCCCTCCAGACCTTTCATACCGATGCGTTCATTCAAGAGGTCCTCGGCAGTCTTTCTCTGTGGGGCAAGCCCAAATACGGGGAAATTCAGGCGATTATTCGGAGGATCGGCGCTCCCGCTATCGACCCTCTTCTGGACGCTCTGGCCACGGAAGAGAGCATGTCTCTTCGCCGATACTACATGGAATGTCTTGGGCGGATGGGTTCGATCACCCGGCCTTACCTGGTGGCCCGTATTCAAGACGAACGGTGGTATTTTATTCGAAACCTTGTGGTCCTGTTGCGGCAGTTGAACGACGCATCCGTTCTTCCGAGCCTGGAAGGGCTCCGGGACCATTCCCACTTGCGGGTACGGCAGGAGGTGATCCGTCTTTTCCTGCAGTTCAATGACAACAGGGCCATCAAATTCCTCCAGGCCGAAATGGACAGTACGGACCTTGAGGATCAGCTCGCCGCTATTCGTCTGGCCGAGCAGAGCAAGAGCCCCGTTATTCTGAGAAAACTCCTTTCCATGCTGTCCACGAGTGATCTCTCCAACGAAGGGATGCGACTCCAGACGGCCATCGTGCGTGCCTTAGGGGAGATGGGAAGCCCGGAGGCGTTGCCGGAGTTGAAAAAAATATTATCCAGCCACAGCCTTTTTCACCCCATGGCCCAACTGAGACTGAAGGCGGAGGTGGCCCGTAACCTGGGGCGTTTCCCGGCGGAAAAGGTCCGGGGCCTGCTGGAAAAACTCTCGGCATCCCGCAGTTCGCAACTGGCGGAAGCCGCGCGAGAAAGCCTGCTGCAATTGAAACGGAGGCCGACATGAACCTTGCGCAAAGGGAAGCGATTCAAGTTTTTCTTCGCCAGGTAATGGCCACCATTACCAATATCCGGCTCTATTCCAGCGACCACCCTCAGGTGGAGCACCTTCTCGACCTGGCGCTGCCGAGTTTTGAAGAAGCGATCGGTATGGAACATAGCCTCTCTCTTCTGGTCGTCAACAACGAGCTGGTCCTGCAGGACCGTCCCCTTCCCCAGAGCCTGTACTCCCAGCACTTTCAGCAGTTGCTGATCGAAAGAGGGATCGGACACCTGAAACTGACCC
>JANQIN010000020.1 GCA_028282145.1 Thermodesulfobacteriota bacterium
GCCTCGGCCAGAGCCGCCGCTCGCAGGTTGGTGATGTCGTTGTCCTTCAGGTTGATCTCGGCCACCGACCCGGCTCCTTCCATTACGATCACTTCGTAACGGGACCGCAGATCGGCCAGAGCGTTTTGGACCGTACCCCAGGCGCGATCCTTGTAGGCGTGATAATCCATGGCCGACATATTCCCCACCGGTACTCCCATCAACACCACCTGACTGCCGGTATCGCTGGTCGGTTTGAGCAGAACCGGGTTCATCGCCACCTCGGGCTTGATTCCACAGGCGGCCGCCTGCAGCGCCTGGGCGCGACCGATCTCCTTCCCTTCCGGTGTCACGGCCGCGTTGAGTGCCATATTCTGGGCCTTGAACGGTGCGACCCGCCCCCCCTGGCGTTTCAACAGGCGGCACAGGCCGGAAACGATCAGGCTTTTTCCGACATCGGAGGCGGTCCCTCCGATAAAGAGTGCTCGCGCCATAGCGGCGGGTTCAACCATACCCTTCCTCCCCGGGAACCCGATTCAGGGTCTGCAACACAGAGGCCCCATCCCCAAAAAACTGCAACAGGTTGTAGCAGCCGTACCGTTGCTCCAGAGAAAACAACCGATCCAACGGAGCGCCCAGTGCGTTCAACAGCAGCACTCGATTTGCCCCGCCGTGGGCCACAACAAGCACCGTTTTCCCAGAAAAATCGTTCAGGATTTCGCCTTGCACATCGAGAAGGCGCTTCTGCAGCTGAAGCAGGCTCTCTCCCCCGGGCATCTGGAAATTCACCGGATCGTCCAGTCGCGCCTGACACTCATCGGGGAACTCCTGTGCGATCTCCGGCCAACGCTTGCCATCCCAGGCACCAAAATCCATCTCCCGTAGCTGAGGGCGCACCTCCAAGGGGACACCGAACGCCTGCGCCAGATAATCGGCACCTTCCAGCGCACGGCGGAGATCGCTGCTGAAAACCACCTCCACCGGTTCTTTATCCAGGGCCTTTTTCAGGTGCCGATACTGGTCACGGCCATGGTCCGACAGACCGATATCGCGGTGTCCGTTGAAACTGCCCTGGGCCTCCAGCTCGACCTCACCATGGCGGATCAGAAAGAGTCGCGTCGGCTTCATAGCACTCCCATCAGAATCAGACAGAGGATCTCGCCGGCTTCCACCACCGCTCCCAGAACATCTCCTGTAACGCCGCCAAACCGTCGTTTGGCCAAACAACCGGCACCCCAGCCCAACAGGGCCAGGACGAATAGAATCAGGAGGCCAACGATTCCCAGCCCCAGAACAGTGACAACCAGAAGAAACAGGGTGGCAATCAACACCTCCCGACGACCGACAGCCTCGGTAAAGGCCTGCCCCGTTCCACCCTCGGGCCGGGCATAGGGAAACCGCCAGGCGACCAGGGTACAAAGCCAACGACCGGCAGCCGGGAACAGCAACAGAACCTGAATGCGCAGAGGTTCCGGCACCTCGGTCAAAGCGGCAAGTTTCAGCACCAACACCAGCACCAGTCCGGCCACACCGAAGGCCCCCAACTGGCTGTCCTTCATGATACGTAAGGCCCGTTCACGATCGGAGCCGCCGGCCAGACCGTCACAAACGTCGGCCACGCCATCAAGGTGCAGAGCTCCGGTGGCGACCACTAGAAAAGCCACCAGCAGGCCGTTTTGCAGAAGAGAGCCCGATTCCCATGGGAAAAGGAGATCGATCCCGACGAGTCCTAAACCCAGCGCCAAACCTGCCAGCGGGAACCAGGCCATAGAACGCCCCAGCGCGCTGGGCGACTGCTCTCCTTTAGGGGCCACCGGCAACCGGGTCAGAAATGCCAGGGCCAGCCGAATTTCCCGAGCCGGGCTCACTGGTTGCGACCCTCCGACACACCCGCTTCGGCAAAGGTACAGATTTCACGCAGGCCCTGCAAGGAGGCTTCGATCAACGGCATCGCCAATGCAGCTCCGGTCCCTTCGCCAAGACGCAGGTCCAGATCGAGCATCGGACGCTGGCCGATTCTTTCCAGCATATGCACATGGCCGATCTCCATCGACCGATGGGCGGCAAAGAGATAGTCGCGGACATGGGGGTGGAGTTCACTGGCAATCAAAGCCCCCGCTGTCGAGATAAAACCATCGATCACCACTGGAATCCTGTAAAGAGCCGCACCGAGCACCAACCCGGCAATCCCACCGATCTCAAACCCACCGACTTTGGCCAGCACATCCAGGGGGTTGGTCGGCTCGGGCTGATTGACCTCCAACCCTTTTCGAATCACCGCAATCTTGTGTTGAAGGGCCTTATCGTCGATGCCGGTTCCTCGAAAGGTCACCTGCTCCACGGTCAGACCGGTAAAAATGGCCGCGATGGCGGCGGAGGGGGTGGTATTGGCAATCCCCATCTCCCCTGTTGCCAACAAGTCGATCCCCTCTTCTTTCGCCTGGCGGGCTAGAGTGATCCCAGTAGTCAGGCATTGCAGTGCCTGCTCCCGGTTCATGGCAGGACCTTTGGAGAAGTTGGCGGTCCCCCGTCCGACCTTATGCGGCAGCAGACCGTCCATCGGCTCGAAATCGGCATCGACACCCATATCGACCACCTTAACGTCCGCCCCGGCATGACGGGCCAGCGCGTTGATGGCCGCCCCCCCGGTGACGAAGTTGAGGACCATCTGCTGGGTCACCTCTTTGGGGAAGGCACTGACACTCTCCTCGGCAATCCCATGGTCGCCGGCGAAAGTATAGACCCGCTTAGCCCGTATATCCTCGCGACCGGTGATCGCCACAAAGCGGCACGCAAACTCTTCCAACCTCCCTAGAGAACCCTGAGGTTTGGTCTGCTGATCCAGGCGGGTCTGAACCGCCGCCATCGCATTCTCATCCAGGGGCCGAATTTCGGTCAGCAGCTGGCGTAAGTCCATCTCATTCATATCAAAGTTGTCCTTTATCCTGAGGTTATTTCAGTTGAAGCGGAAGCCCGGAGATCACAACCCAGGCTTCATCGGCGCCTGCCGCCAAACGTTGATTCACCCGTCCGGCAATGTCACGGAACAACCGGGCCAGGTCATTTTCGGGGACGATTCCCTGACCGACCTCGTTGGTAATGATGTAGACCGACATATCCAGAGGATGGACCTGCTCCAGAAAGGTATTCACCCGGCCAAGGATTTCCTGTTCGGAACAATTTTCCTGCAACAACAGGTTGGTCACCCAGAGCGTGACGCAATCCAGAATGGCAACGCTTTTACCCGGACTGGATCTTACCAGAGCCCGACCGATCTCCAACGGCTCCTCCACCGTTTGCCAGCGAGGTCCCCGCTCTTGTTGATGACGAGCGATCCGTTCCGCCATCTCTGAATCGTCGGCGGCGCCGGTCGCCAGATAGAGGAGTTCCCCCGAATGTTCTTCCGCCCGTTGAAGGGCATAAGAGGACTTGCCGGAACGGGCTCCCCCCGAGATAAAGATCAGTTTCGCCATAAAGCAATCTCCAGACGCTCGGGCACCTTTACGGATCGAAAGGTGCCCGGGAGTCCTCTTAAAAGGTCATACTTAAACGTATAAAGGGAGACGCGGGCGGCATCGGATAACCGGTTTTCAGCTCATACTCAGCATCAAACAGGTTTTTCACCCCGACTGCCAGTTCACCTTCCGTCATCTTGCTGCAACGGAACCGATGGCGCAGCGCCAAGTCATAGACATGAACAATATTCTGCAGGCGGTTGGCCTCTCGATAGAAGTGGTAGACCCTTCCGTTAAACCGAACAAACCAATCGGGAAGGAACTCGACATCCACATACCCGCTCGCTTCATGTTTGGCCCGATCCTGCAGATAGCTGTCGTCATCCCGATCCTGAGGATGCAGATACGTATAGTTGCCCCCCAGAGTAACACGGCTGTAGAGGTGCCACAGGCTGTCCACTTCCACACCGAGAATCCGGGCCTGCCCCACGTTGCTAGGACTCCATTTCCCACCACTTCCCGGGGCCCATTCGATCAGGTCCTTCACGTCCCGGCGGAAGAGAGCGACACCGATCCTTCCCTTGCCGTCAAAAGATCGTTCGGCACCGACCTCATATTCCCAGGCGGTTTCCGGAGTGAGGTTTGGATTCCCCACAGTAAATCCGTCATCGGGCCAGAACCGGTCGTTGAGCGTCGGAGCACGGAAAGCTTTGCCGACACCCGCCCGAAGGCGGGTGCCATCTTTAAAGGTATAGGAAGCGCCAACCCGAGGGCTGGCCTCGCCATCAAAATCCGAATGATCGTCCCATCGAAGACCTGCCAGCAGCTGCACGCCCTCCATCGGTTCGACGCGGTAAAGCCCGAAGACGGCCCCCCGCTGTTGATGACGTTGGCCGTTTTCAGAGGAATCCAGATCATCGTAATAATAATCACCGCCAAACACCAGTTGGTGGATACCGACATTCTTCTCCCACTGGGTTTCCAGCACCCCGGTCTTCAACTCATGGCGGCTCTTCTTGGCCCCCATCCAGAAGTTGGGATCATCGAATCGACTCAGACGACGGTTATACCCCACACGGGTGTTCAGCAGAGACTCGCCCAGCGTGCTCAGCAAGCGAGCAGACAACAGAAGCTGATCGTCCTGCTGGCGGTCCTCCGGCTGCGGGCTGGTGCGTGTCCCCGGGGCCCCGTTCTCTTTGTCCAGAACAAAGGCCTGGAATTCCAGGCGATGCTTTTCCGCAAGCATGATACCGAGCTGGCCGTCCAGACGGTTCGCCTCCATATCGGAATTATCACGGTAACCGTGAGAGAAATCCCGCCCCCCACCGAGGCGGAAATCTACAGCACCGGCGGTCCCGGAAATGGACCCTGAACCACCGCGGGTCTGATTGCGACTTTCATACAGACCCAAACTCCCTCCAACGGCTTCTTTCGGTCGGCGGGTGATGATCTGCACCACTCCGGCCATGGCGTTGGAACCATAAAGGGCCGAAGCAGATCCTCGCAGGATTTCGATCCGTTCGATCTGGCCTAGGGAAACCGGTAGATTGGCCGGGTTGAACTGACCGTTCTGTGCCGAATTCAGCCGGACTCCGTCCAGCAAGACCAGGACCTGAGCCGCCTCGGACCCACGGATACTGAGGGAACTCTGGGAGCCGGCGGTCCCTCGATCGACGACGTTGACGCCCACAGCATCGATCAGAACCTCATTCAGACTCTGGGCGTTCATCGCCCGAATTTCGTCCCCGGTAATGACCGTGACCGAACTGGCCACCTCACTCACTTGCACCTCGGTTCGGGTGGCGGTAACCACCACCGGATCCAGGGTGTAAACCTCCTCTGCTGAGACGGGAACCACCAAAAGAAGCCCCACCCCCATTCCATAAAACCACTTTCCAATCTTCATCAAACTCTCCTTCGCAGCCTCAGTTTCAGGCCGTTTTCCATCCCCGGCGCATAAAAAAAGCCCGTGCAAAAGCACGGGCTTTCCGTATTTAAAGTCCGGATCCGGTCCACGCTTCCATATCCCGAGAAGTGAATGTGGGCACCGTAACCCGGCAGGTCTTCTGACTTACGAATCATCCTTCAGGCCGCCTTCCCGGTCACACCAGTGGCAAATTGGCCTGTCGTCCTCGCTTACAGCGGCGGGTCCGCGGGGGATTTTCACCCCACTTCCCTATTAAGCCCAAGTCTCACATGCAGTTCATATCGCATGGAACACCTATAGGCACCGGACAGTGCATCGATAAATTGTGGTCACTCTATAGCAGTGCCCCAAGCTGACGTCAAGCGTTTCGCTTTTCCGCCGCCAGCAGGTAAGGTGCATCCTCACGGTTGAATACCCGGGTCTGGATCACCTGCCAGTTGTCTTGAGGCAGTTGTTGGAAAAAATTATCTACCGCAGTGCCCTCCTCAGGACCACCAGGATGCCCTGTATAAACCACGACGATCAGTCTGCCTCCAACGGAAAGAGCTTCGGCAGCCTGTCCCAGAGCGGCGAGCGTTGTCTCCGGGCGAGTGATGATGTGCCCGTCGCTTCCAGGCAAGAAGCCCAGGTTGGCGATCACCACTTTGGGTCTGTTTTTCTGCAGAACCGCTCCGAGGGCCTCGTGACTCTCCAGGGCCAGGTACACTCCCGGCGCATCAGGCAGGGGGACGCCTGGAGCGAGATCTTTCAGGCGAGCACCCAGCGGCTCCAACCGATCACGGGTGCGCTGGATCGCCTCTGCCTGGATATCAAAGGAGAGAACCCGTCCCAGAGAACCGACCGTTTCAAAAAGAAGCAACGCATCCTGACCGGTTCCCGCGGTCAAGTCGACTCCAAGCTCGGTCGGTCGGAGGACGTCACGGACCAGTTGATGCGCCCAAGGGATAATCCGGGTCAGAGTCATACTTACCTTCCCCGGGGATCACCGATTTTCTGTTGGGCACGAAGTTTGGCATCGATCATCCGACCGTGGGGCAAGCCGATGAGATCCGCCAACTGACGCATCAGCGCTTCTTCGTACTTGTCGATCACACCATCGGCCAGCACCAGATCCCAGAGCTGTTCGACAATCTCTTCCTTCTCCTCCTGCGAGAACGCCCAGTTAATCTCCTTGGTATAGGCGTATAGATCGACGCTGTCAGCACGGGAGGCAGAGGCCAACTCGACCAGGTCGTTGACGGCTTCCCCGGAGAGTTCGAACCGGTTACGCAGACTGTCGATCAGATGATCCAGTTCCTCTGTGTCCATACGCCCATCGGCATAAGCCACCTCCAGCATCAGGACTGCCAGCGCCATCGGCACCCGATCGGTCTGTTGCAACCCTCCGGTGTCACCGGAGCCAACCAAGAGATTACACAGAGCTTTCAGCATAAACTAATGCACCTCACCTTTGCCGCTGTATCGACGGACATGGACTTTCTCCAGTGTCACGAGCCCCCCCTCAAGCATATCGTCCAGCTTGGGGAGGACCTCATCGATCTTGTCGGTTTCATCAACCACCTCAATAATCACCGGCAGATCGGAGGAAAGTCGAAGAATCTTGTCGGTATGGAGAATCGATTGAGCCCCGAATCCGGCCGCTCCTTTAAGGACTGTAGATCCCGCCAGCCCCTCGGAACGAAAGAGTTCCACCAGCGCATCGGCCAGAGAGCGGTTTCCACAACGATCGCTCTCGCCAATAAAGATTCGCATCAGGGTCTGTTCACCTTCCAGTCCGCGCATCGATTACTCCCTTACCTAGAGTTGCCGCGCCAGCCAGACACCACAGGCTGCCCCGATGACGCAGAAAACCAGATTCAGCCCGGCATTGGCTCCAGCCTGGACCAGACTTCCCTCCTCCATCAATCGCAAGGTCTCCAGGGAGAAGGTGGAAAAGGTGGTAAATCCCCCCATGAAACCTACAGTGATCCCAACACGGATCTGGGGAGAGACCAGATCGTGCCGCAATGCTCCTTCCATCACAAGGCCTAACAGTAGAGAACCGACCAGATTGACGATCAGTGTCCCCCAGGGGAACCCCTGGCTGACCAGGCGATAGGTCCATCCGGACACCAGGTAGCGCCCGATACATCCTGCAGCACCGAACAGCCCGATCCAAAACAACTGCATACAACCTCCTGCGGCAGCCTGTAGACTTATTGAAAAGTATCGCAATTATGGGGATGTACCGCCAAGCTGTCAAATCACCCCGGGGATCCGGATGGAGTTGACAAAATCGTTGCTTTTCCTTAGCCTCAATGGCAGAAACTCACCAAGGTCCATAATGACGGAAGGAAGCGATTTTTCGATGAAAAATGCTCTTTTACTTTTTCTTGTCGCCCTCGTGCTGTCCGGTTGCGGTCGCTTTGACCTGAAGCCGCCGGAAACCATTGAAGAAAAAATGATCTACGCCGAACAGCTCACCTCCGACGGTATGTACACCGACGCTCTGGAGGCCTGGAAGGACGTTCGCGATGCGTATGTATCGCCGCAGATCACTCAACTGGCCGAGCTCAAGATTGCGGAAACTTACTTCCTGCAGGAAGAATTTGTTGAAGCCACTTCCGGCTATGAAGCGTATCTGAAAAACTATCCTCATTCCAATCGCCGAGGCGACGTCCTGTTCCGTCTCGGGGTCTGCTACGAACAGCAGATGAACGACCCCCATCGGGACCAGGCCCCGACACACAAGGCGTTGGAGATTTTCACCCAGTTTCTGCAAGAGTATCCCGACAGCCCGCGCCGGCCTTACGCGCTGGAGCTGGTCGACCGCTGCAACAACCGTCTGGCCGCACACGAAATCGTTATCGGCCGTTACTATCTGAATCAGGGAAATTACAACGCGGCCATTGCCCGCCTCGAATATGTTCTTCTCAACTACCCTCACTTTCCGGAACGCAACCGTATTCAGGACTACCTGGAGCTGGCGGAGAACCGGGGATTGGGTGAGACCAAGACCAGCCGTTTGATGAATCGCCTTTACCGGATGGTTTTGGAAAACGAAGCCCTGCGGGAGATGCAGGACAACATCATGGGAATTTTCAAACCCCTGTGACGGTTTGATGCAACAGCCCCTCCATGGCCTGTTGCATACCGTTTCACCAAAGGAAAAGCCACCCCGGTTGGAGTGGCTTTTTTACTTCGGAGGATCTTGTAAAGATTATCGCGGGATGGTGCCCTGTAGCGGAATAACACCCGAATGGGAGAACGGGAGATTCCCGCCGATCACCCCCCAACCGCCGATATCCACATCGCCGACCAATTTGAAACGAACTTCGTTGCTGCCCTGGAGGTTATTGGCCAGGTTGAAAAAGGCCCACAGTGGCGTGGCAACCTGAACCAGCATATCACCAGACTGACCTCCAGCAATCTTCACCGGCCCGATGGCGTTGCCTTTGGCCACCTGAACCTCGTTAAGGGCCAGTTGCACGCGGATACCACGCACGTCCAGTGCAAAATTATTGGGGTTGCGCAGCCGCACCTTGGCCAACATATTAGCGTGTGTCAGGGTCAACTCCTCCATCTCCAACCCTACCAGTTGCACCTGTGGCGGAGTGGGGCGATTGACAGCGGAGCAACCTGCCATCAGCAGAACCGTCAGGCCAAGCAGAGCCAATCGGAAGAAACGGTTCGACATCATAGAAATCTCCTTGGTTCGAGTTGCCACCAAGTCTCGTTTTTATCCGGGAAGGGTCCTTTTCCGCTGTAGTTGTGTCAATCTGCGGACTTTCTTGTGCGGCGTAAAGTACTACGCCTCCGCACAAGCTCTTGATTTCCTTGCCACAACAAAAAATCCCTCGTTCCCAATCTAAAAACTTGCTCAGTGTCATCCATAGTCTCCGGATGGACACAAGTCTAACGAAATGTCAGGAGGTTTCAATGCGGGGCGAGGCTCAGCCGAGCTGTGCTCCGTCCCCCTTCAGACGGATCAGTAGCTTCAACAGCCACCCTTGGCGGGTCGCAATGGCGTGGTGGGGGCAAAGCTCCTGGCAGCAGAAACACTGGATACAGGCCGCATCATCGATACTGACCCGGTGTTTCAGTTCCATGACCTCCGGTGGACAGTGTTTAACGCAGAGACCACATCGAACACAGATATTATGGTCGATCACCGGTCGTGCGGTCAGAGCTTTACGAAGCGGCTTTCTCAGGAGAGGAGGCAATCCAAAATGGATATCGGTAGTCTTGGACGGTTTGAATTTGAGATGCTTCAAACTGCTCAGAGGCGGGCCCTCCAACTGAATCCCCGGCAGTTCGGCTTCAGGACGCCCCAGACCGATGGCGATCTTCTGCGTCCAGACCTGCTCTGGCGACAGACCGGTCAATTCGCAGGCCAGAGTATCCACGGCCAGAGGGGATGACGAGGCCATCAGAACGCCCATTTCAACCGGGGTACCGCCGCTGGGGCCGTCCCCTTCCATCCCGACGATACCGTCGACAATTGTCAGGGCCGGAGCAAGGCGATCTGCCAGATCGATCAACATCTTGGCAAAAAGTCCTTTGTCGGCACCCGCCTGCAGATGCAGCCCCGGTTTGCGCATCCCTATAATTGCCCCGAAAAGATTCTTTACGCCGCAGGTCAATCCCATCATCTGGTGGGTCTTCAGCTTGGGGAGATTGATCACCACATCGGCATCGAGGAAATCTTTTGCCACCTCAAGGTTGCGAAAGGCCCCCTGGCCAACGGGGATCTTTACCGATTCCTCAAACGGAGAGAACTCGGCGCCAGCTTCTTCCATCACCGGCCAGATCCCGCAGGCTTCGGCCACCTTTCGGGGTTGTCCGTAGCCCGGAGAATCCCCTACCAGCGGAATCGCCCCACAAGCTTTGACCTGTTCGATCACCGCACGCACCACCTCCGGGTGAGTGGTCACCGCCTGATCCGGCGATTTGGCCATCAGCATGTTCGGTTTCAGCAGAACCTTCTGCCCCGGTTTGACAAATGCTTTCATCCCTCCCAGAGGGCGCAGCAACTCTTCGACCCCAAGGGCGACACTCTGACGCTGGTAACTACGAACCGTTTGTGCGGAGACAATCATTGACCGATCACCTTGACGTGTATCGTCCGCTGACGGGGGCCATCGAACTCACAGAAATAGATCCCCTGCCAGGTACCGAGAATCAGGCGGCCACGATTCAGCAGGACGGTTTCGCTGGCCCCTACCAGGGTGCTCTTCAGGTGAGAATCGCTGTTCCCCTCGGCGTGGCGGTAGTCTCCCTTCTCCGGAGAAAGACGGGACAGATGAACATTCAGGTCCCGCACCACATCCGGGTCGGCGTTTTCATTAATGGTGATGGCAGCTGTGGTGTGGGCCGCAAAGACGGTGACAATACCATCCTCAACGCCGGACTCCGCGACGCACCGACGCACCTCGTCGGTGATCTCAATCATTTGGTTACGTTGGCCTGTGGCAACGTGGAAGGATCGCATTCTTTCTCTCCGGCAAGTTCTTGTTGAACTGCTGACAGGGCACGACGGCTGAATAGAAGGCTGGTATGCCCCAAACCATCCAACTCGACATTTCGTGCTCCGGGAAGATAACTGTACGAATAAGGCATGACCATGGCATCGTTCCGGCTGAAAATCGAGGTCACCGAACAGGTTTCCGGTAACGGAGCCTCGTTCAGCCGCTTCAGGAAATCCGATGAGGGCATCAGTAACACCCCCAGCGGCGTCAGCGCAAAAGGAGCGAGCTTCGATCCCTGGTTCGGCGCCCCCAACTGAATACAGCAACGCACCTTTTCGGCCCCGCCGCGCAACTGGATATAGTTGCGCGCGATGATTCCTCCCATCGAATGTCCCACCAAGACCACCTGACTTATTCCGTCACGATGACGCAGACGATCGATCTTCTTTTCCAGAATTTCGGTCAGTGCTTCCACATTATGCCAGGGGGACAGGTTGAGAGAATGAACCGAGTGCCCGGCGCCTTCCAGCTGACGACGAAACCACCACCAGCAGGCCTGATTCTGAAAAAGACCGTGCAGCAGAAGGATCGGCACCTCATCCGAAGCGTGTCGACGCTCGGCTTTTTTGAAGAAGCCAAACGGCCACAGGGGGACCAGCAGACTCAATACCACAACCTCACGAACCATTGGTTTCAGGACTCCCCAGAGTGTTGAGAGCCGAAACCTTGTTGCCATCAATTCGGGCCGGCTGTTGGCGTATTCGTACCAGGCCACAATCTGAGTCAGACTGACGACCAGAATGCAGGACACCACGATCAATGCGGCGAGGCCCAGCACAAAATTGATGACAACGGCAAGTTCCATAGGTCCCCTCAGCCCAGTTTCATTTGACTGCCCGGCAATTATGGCATGCGGCTCAGGGAGCGTCAATTTGCCCAGGACGGTCGCCGTCGAGGACAGCCGGTAAAAGCCTGTGCTACACTGCCCGGCAGGAGGTGGTATGTACGCAGAGATTGACCGGTTCCTGAAGCACCTGAACGATGAACGCAATCTGTCCCCCCGTACCATCGATGCCTACCGGCGGGATCTGGACGGGTTTTGCCAGTTTCTCGGGACCGTTCTTGGCGAAACCACCACACGTTGGCTCCCCCAGATCAGTCCTCGCATTCTTCGCCAATACCTGGCCCAGATGCAGAAACACCACCAGAGTCGAGGAACCATGGGCCGCCGGCTGTCAACCTTGCGTACCTTTTTCCGTTACCTGGTCCGCGAAGGCACCCTCGCAAGTTCCCCTGCCGACCTGATCTCCAGTCCCAAACTGGCGCAGAAACTCCCGACAGTCCTCAGTGTCGATGAATCGATCGGTCTGCTCGACCGCAGTCAACGGACCGACATTCTGGGTTTGCGAGACCGGGCCATGTGGGAACTTCTCTATTCCAGCGGCCTTCGCGTCAGTGAGTTGGTGGGGCTGGACCGGCACAATCTTGACCTGGAGCAGGGATCGGTGCGGGTCCTTGGCAAGGGGCGAAAGGAACGGATCGTCCCGGTCGGGTCTCAGGCTCTGCAGACCTTAGGTGCCTACCTGGAACAGCGGGGTGACGTCCCGCAGGAAGCCGCCCTGTTCGTCAACCATCGCGGTGGTCGGCTAACGGCCCGCAGTGTGCAACGGCTTCTGAAGCGGGCCCTGATCGAAGGCGGTGTCCTCAAGAACGCCACCCCTCATGCTCTGCGACATTCTTTTGCCACCCACCTCCTCGACGGCGGTGCCGATCTGCGCTCTATCCAGGAGCTCCTGGGGCATGCCAGCCTTTCCACCACCCAGCGCTATACCAAGGTCAGCATGTCCCACCTGATGGAGGTCTACGACAACGCCCACCCTCGTAGTAAAAAAAATAAGAAGTGATCCCCTGCACAAACGAAAACCTTTCTGGTTATACTTTGTTCACACCAATAACAAGGAGGTATACATGTCCACATTGCAAGTGGGACAACCCGCACCCGATTTTGAGATGGAAGGGGTTGTCGGCAAGGAATTCAAATCGATCAAACTGTCTGATTATCAGGGCAAATGGGTTGTTCTCTTCTTCTACCCCCTGGACTTCACCTTTGTCTGCCCGACAGAAATCATCGGCTTCAACGATCATCATGATGATTTCACCAAGCTCAATGCGGAGATCCTCGGAGCCAGCGTCGACAGTAAGTTCTCGCACCTGGCCTGGATCAGCAATGAATTGGGTGAACTTCACTTCCCACTGCTGTCCGACATTACCAAGGACGTTGCCCGTCAGTACGGCATCCTGATCGAAAAGCAGGGGATCAGTCTTCGGGGCCTGTATATCATTGACCCCAACGGCACCCTGCGGTACGAACTGGTCCACGACCTCAACGTCGGCCGCTCGGTCGAAGAGACGCTACGGGTGCTTGGTGCCCTTCAGACCGGCGAACTCTGCCCCATCAACTGGCGCCAGGGCAAAGAGACCCTCGGTAAAGGCTGAGTACTCTCGTCGAATCACCCAAACGCCCCACCGCTCGGTGGGGCGCACTCTTCTCTGCCCTCTCCAAGAACCAAACCTCGGCCAATCGTTCTATCTGCTAGACTTGAAACGTAGACATTTTAATTTGCTGCTGAAATCATCTTTGAATGAACCTATGGCGATTGATCCATTGCCTTTTGTGATCGAGCAGGGTACGGATTCAAAAGGAAGGAGGATCGGATCATGGCCTGTCAAGTGACGGTAGATACATCCGGACTCACCTCAACCCCTTTCGGCAGTGGTGCTCCCGGAGGCCGCGTGTTCGGAAGCCTTCGCCTGAAAGCGACCTGCGAAAGAGGCACCCCGGAGTTGCAGTTGGATGAAACCGATGACGGGATTGTCGCCGGCATTATCCGCTGGCTCGGCGGTCCGAAAACCTACAACAAACCGGACGTTTTTGATCCTGCAGGGAATGAGGTCGGTTTTGTCACCATCGAGTCGACCTGGCGCACCGGCGCCGATGGTGTCGGCGTTCAATTGAACATCTCCACCACCTTTTCCGGAGCCCAGTCGTTCAGCCTGGACTACAAATGCCGCTGCAGTTCCACCGCCAACTGGACCAAAGGAGCCGCAGCAGTTTCCGTTTCCGTCTAAGCCCCCTTTAATTCCCTTGCTGTAGATTCGCCCTGCCAACCGGCGGGGCGAATCTTTCAAAAGGGAGCGCCACTCAGAATGCAATCAACTGCAACCTATTGTTAATTCAGTTCTTTCCTCTTGAAAAAGCCGGAGACTCCCCCTATTATTAATGGGCTGTCAAATCTAATTCTTTCGAGGTGCCCTTTTGGGAAGGAGGGGAACGATGAAATGTTATCAAGGTTTTGTAACCGTTATTCTATTTCTAGCAAGCACAACTATCAGTCATGCCACCACCATCTTTTTTGATGACTTCAACGGCAGCTCCCTGAACAACCAGCTCTGGGAAGTTGGTAGGG
>JANQIN010000079.1 GCA_028282145.1 Thermodesulfobacteriota bacterium
GGAACTCCGGGGAGTTACCCCTCTTCCAACGTTCCTGTCCGTCTGGGGACGGGGCTCACCGGAGAAAAGACAACTCAGATCACCCTGCGAAAAGGAACCCAGATCAGTGTTATCGTTCGGGAGAGACGTGGTGGGTCTGGTCCGCTTTACGATCATTCTCGTGGTGGTGATTCTATTGGGCTGCGTTACGAGCCAGACTCTGGAGGGGCGGGTCAATCTTTTCGGCCCGTCCCCGACAGCTTATGTCGGCATGGACACCTTGCAGGGTCGGCATGTGCGTCTCACTGGCCCTCTGGCCGACGATCTCCGGAAAAACTATCAAGGACAGCAGGTCCGGCTGAAGGTCGTCCAGACCGGACCGGAGAAAGGTCCCGGAATGCCGGCACACTATGAGGTGTGCCGGATTCTCGGACACCCCTCGCCATAAACCATCGAGCTATCTCCATTTGACGTCAACCTTTTCCCGGTTAAACCGTCCAAAGAGCATTCCAACCTTTGAAGGAGGCTCTTATGCGCATCATTTTGACCCTGTCTGGCCTGGTGCTCTGCCTGGCCGTGGCCGCTTGGGCTGCCCCGCCGCGTCAGATCAATAAAGAAATCATGACTCCGCCCCCGATACCGCAGCGCGGCCCCAGTCTGCAGCTGGCGATCCTTCTCGATACCAGTAACAGCATGGACAATCTGATTCATCAGGCGCGCACCCAGTTGTGGGAGATCGTCAACCGCCTGGAGGAGCTTTCCCTCGAAGGGCACCGTCCCCGGCTGGAGATCGCCCTGTTTGAGTACGGTAACAGTCGGCTGCCGGAATCAGCCGGTTATATCCGGCTCGTGTCGCCGTTAACCTCCGATCTGGATCGGGTAAGTGAGCTTCTTTTTGACCTCCGCACCAATGGTGGTGCCGAATACGCGCCCCAGGTGACCCAGGAAGCGCTGAATTATCTGCGTTGGTCCCATAACCGCCGGTCCTATCGCGCTATCGTTGTTGCCGGTAACGAAACCTTCCGTCAAGGACCTGTACGCCTGGAGCCGGTGGCGGCTCAGGCTCGTCAACAAGGGATCTTTGTCAACACGATCTTCTGCGGAAACTACAGTCAGGGGATTCAACTGGGCTGGAAGAAGATGGCCCGGCTTGCCGGAGGAGAGTACCGACATATCAGCCTTCACGAGCAGGATGTCTATATTGAAGCCCCGCAGGACAGCCGTATTCGCGATTTGAATCGGAAGCTGAACGCCACCTATCTTGCCTATGGTGAAGTGGGGGAACAGGCAAAAAAACGTCAGGTCGCTCAAGATGAGGCCGTGGCCAGTGCGTCGGCCGAGGCCTTGGTACAGCGGAGCCGGACCAAAGCCGGCAAAGCCTACCGCAATGAAAGCTGGGACCTGGTGGATGCTATGAAGGAAAATCCGGAGGCGGTGAAGAATATCAGTCCCAGTGCGCTTCCCAGGGAGTTCCATGGTCTGTCGGCAAAACAGGTGGAACAGGAAGTGAAGAAAAAGGCCAAGGAACGCGAGGCGATCCAGCAGCAGATTCGCCAGTTGACAAAAGAACGGGAGATTTATCTGGTCGAGAAACGGAAAGGACAGGCCAACAATCTCCGGGCTTCTTTGGCCCCTGTCTTTGTCGAACAGGCTCTCAAAATGGGTTTTGAAAAGAGTAATTAAGGGAGTTTCCCGAAAGATCTATCGAAAGCCCGTCGAGGTGAGCCAAAGGCAAGGGGGTTGCCCCCCTTGCCTTTGCGAGTGAAGCAAAATCGCACTTTTTCATCAAACATCACTCTTCCACTCGGCGACCGAACTGGTCCAGATTTCGGGTGTGTCCGAACTCCTGCCACTCCTGGTATTGAGTCGGCGCGTTGGCGAACAGATAGAGGTTTTCCAGGATGTTGTAGTGCTTTTCCTCTTCCTGAGCGATCTGTTCAAGAACCTCCCGGACCGCCGGGTCGGATTCCTTCTGAGCCGCTTCACGGTAGATTTTGGCCGATTCGGCTTCGATTTCCATCGCCTTGGTGTAGACCGGAATGTCGGATTCAAGATTGGCGATCTCGTCTCGCTGATTTTTCAGGTCGGCAAAGGCACTCTTGGCACCGTCCAGGGCGGTGGAGTTCTCCATCGCCTCACCGGCGGCGGTTCCCTTCATCCGTTCGAAGGTTTCGTAATGTTTTTGTTCGTCGTAGGCCAGCATTTTAAAAATCGCCTGTACACCGGCCAGGTTGGCTTTTTCGGCCAGTTGGAGGTACATGGTTTTACCGTCTTCTTCCATTTTCATCGCGAATTCATAGGGGTTCATTGTAATACTCCTCGTCTCTTGTGCGTTATCGCTTTCACTTTAAGATTAGGTGCTGGAGCACCAGAGTCAAGTTGTCAACAGCCCGTAAAGAGTTGGTAAAGGGGCGGGGGTGATCGGTTTGCTGGGCTATACTGAACTCAGTGTGAACCGAACTGTTTCAGTCGTGATATGCATTGGTATTGCTCTTGAGGACTCAACACCCCTTAGCCAAGGAGTCCTTTTGTATGAAATCGTACAACCTGATTGCCATGGGGGCGCTGGTCCTTTGTCTGGCACTGAGTTCCGTTTCTGTGGCGGAACAGAATCCTGCTGAGCCTGCTCCCGTCGCTGACGCTTTCCTCCAGATGGTTATCGGAGACCCATCACAGCAAGCGGTTTCCTTCCATCTGTTAGAGGATCGATGGAACGACAATTTTGTGCCGATGGCCTTGGAGGCGATCTATCTGGGGCGGGATTCCTCGGTACGACGGAACCTGTTCAAACTCCTCCAGCGTAAAACCGGACAGGAGCTCGGATTCGATCTGGACCAGTGGTACCTGTGGCTCTGGCGGCAGGGTTTCTCCGCCCATCCGGAATATGCGACCTTTAAATCGCGTCTGTATCGCCTGATTGATCCTCGATTTGCCGGATATTTCAGCGCAGAACGGAAGGCCAGGGTCCGTCTGGACGAAGTTCGATGGGGCGGGGTCTACCAGGACGGGATCCCGCCTCTGCGATCGCCGGAGATGATTCCCGCGAAAAAGGCCGATTACCTGGATGACGACAACATCGTCTTCGGTCTGGAGGTCAACGGGGATGTGCGGGCTTATCCCAAAAGGATTCTGGCTTGGCACGAAATGTTCGTCGACCGGGTTGGGGGAGAGTCGGTGGCCGGGGTTTACTGCACCCTCTGCGGTACAATGATCCTTTACAAAACCATGCACAAGGGGATGGACCACGCCTTGGGAACCAGCGGTTTCCTCTATCGATCCAACAAACTGATGTACGACCGAGCCACCCAGTCGTTGTGGAACACCCTGTTTGGCGAACCGGTCATCGGCCCCCTTGTCGGCAAGGGAATCCGGCTGGAGCGCTTGAGTGTGGTGACGACGACTTGGGGGGAATGGCGCAAGCGGCATCCACAAACACAGGTCCTCTCCCTCAATACCGGTTTTGTAAGGGACTACAGTGAGGGCGCGGCCTACCGGGAGTATTTTGCCACCGATGAGTTGATGTTTTCGGTTCCTAAGTTGGATAACCGGTTGAAGAACAAGGACGAAGTCCTGGGGTTGGTCTTCCCGCGGGCGCTCGACCAGCCGTTAGCGATTTCCAGTGCCTACCTTCGGAAGAATCCCCTGTACGCGGACCGGATCGGTTCCACTGCTTTCGTGGTCCTGACGGATAATTCCGGGGCGCATCGGGTCTATGAAACCAGCGGCGAGCAGTTCGTGAATTGGGATCGCAAGTCGACGGTGAAAGATTCCCGGGGGCGCCGCTGGACCCTGACCGAGGATGCCCTGACATCCCCGGACGGGGCACGACTGACCCGTTTGCCGTCCCACAACGCCTTCTGGTTCGGCTGGTACTCGGCCTACGAAAAAACACGGCTGGTTTATTGAGTGAACTGGGGCTGGCGATTCAGCCGTTGTCCACCACAGGGATCGAGGCAAACAGGGTCGGGTCAGGATCGAGCCAGAACAGAGCATCGTCCCGGTGTCGAAAATGACGGACCTGGAACCCGGCCTCATCGCAGACGGCGGCAAACAAGGTGGAGTCGGATTGAATCAGCAGGTTTGATCCACAGACAATGGCCAGTTTGCCGCTTTTGGGAAAGCCGACCATTTCCAGAAATATACTAGCCACAAGCTAGAAACCTAAGAA
>JANQIN010000141.1 GCA_028282145.1 Thermodesulfobacteriota bacterium
GAAAAGGTGTAGGAGATCATGACGGCGATACCGGACAGCATAACGATGATGGCGGTGAGCAGTCGTTGCCGCAGAAAGTGGCAGATCACCGCAAGCAGAATAACACCGATGATAAACCACCAGTTATGCAACAGGTCCCATTCCACCAGCGTGTCGATAATGTTGTCGGTGGTAAACGGAGCCAGATGGTCCTGAATCTCTTCCCAAGACATTTCATTTCTCCTGAAAGGGCGTTGGCCACCCATTGACCATAGCAGATTCCAGGGCGCATTTAAAGGTGGAAAACGCCGTGTTTTTCTTGACTTTTAAAGGCGAAATTCTTACGGTATGCCGCAGATTTAACCTTTGGAGAAGTGAGTTTTTGTGAGTCATAGAGCCATCGGTATCTTCGATTCGGGCGTGGGCGGATTGACCGTCCTGCAGGAGGTACTTCAGACGCTGCCCGACGAAGAACTGAATTACCTCGGTGACACGGCCCGTGTCCCCTATGGGACCAAAAGCCCTTCTACCGTTATCCGTTATTCTCTTGAGGCGGCCGAATTTCTCTGCCGGCATGGGGCCAAAGCCCTGGTGGTTGCCTGCAATACCGCTTCCTCGGTGGCTGTTCCCGCCCTGGAGGACCGGTTCCAGGTCCCGGTCATCGGAGTGATAGAGCCCGGCGCTTTACGGGCCGTCACCTTGAGCCGTAGTGGCCGCATCGGAGTGATAGGCACAGAGGCTACCGTGACCAGCGGGGCCTATACCCAGGCGATCCACCGTCTTCGACCGGATGCACGGGTGTTCAGTGCCATCTGCCCTCTGTTTGTCCCGCTGGCCGAAGAAGGCTGGGTCAATCATCCCGTGACACGGATGGTGGCCGAGGAATATCTGGCCCCCTTGCTGGAACAGAAGATCGATACCCTGGTTCTGGGGTGTACCCATTACCCTCTGCTGAAGCCGGCCCTTCGGGCCCTCGTCGGTGAGGAGGTCTGTCTGGTCGATTCGGCTGAGGAGACGGCGCGAGCACTTGCTGGTATGCTACAGAATCAGGAGCTGCAGCGTGCCGAGGGCCCGGGCGGTGTACAATTCTTTGTGACCGACGTGCCGGACCGGTTCGAGCGGGTCGGGGGGGGCTTTCTCGGGAGCGCCCTGACCCAAGTCCAGCGTGTTCGACTCGATTGATCCTTTCCGGGCCGCGAGCTCTGAGAAGGACGGAGGATATGGCATGAAGCAAAGCACCAAGCTGAAATGGGGGCTGATGACCCTTGTCCTGGTTGCCGGGGCGATCGGGGGGGTGTTCCTGGTACGAACGACCTTTCAACCGGTGGAACAGGAGGCTGCACCGGTAGTGATGGAACAAGAGGTCGCGATGCAGGAGTTCCAGCTTTATTTCGGCTCTTCCAAAGGCACCCATCTGGTGGCTGAATCACGGTCCCTGCCGGCCTGCGAAGCGGAAAATACCTGTGTTACCCGCGTTTTCAACGAGTTGATCGCCGGCCCGGACAATCCCGATTTGTTGCCGGTTCTTCCGGCCGAGGCACAGGTTGTTCAGGTTCAGCAGGAAGCGGGGGTGGTCCTGGTCGATATGTCGAAGGAGTTCTTTACCCGGCACCCGGGAGGCACCCTGTCGGAGCTGTTAACGGTGTACAGCCTCGTCAACACCCTGGCAGAGAACTTTCCCCACCTGCGCCAGATCCGCCTTCTGCAGGAAGGGGAACCGCAGGACACTTTGAAGGGCCACGTCAGTTTGAAATTGCCGGTGGTGGCCGATTTTCGGTTCAGCGATCCGCCTCTGGGAGAGGTCACCCCCGAAGTCGTCGCACCGGGTGAGTAACTTCTACGAAAGTCGTCGTAGTTCTTGCGTCCCCGGGGCGCTTATGCTAATTAGAATCAGTTTGAAACAAACTTGGCAACCGGAGGGGAGTGCCACCCGCTATGCATGTCGGATTTAACCACAATATTCGTTACAGAGGGCAACTGTACCATGTGCAGACGGAAGATTGCGGCCTGAAAAAGGCCTGCATCGTGACCCTGCTGTACCGTGGCGGCACCATTCTGAATTCCAAAAAGACCTCCTACGCCGATGTTCTGGACAGTGAGGAAGTCGAAATTGTGGTGGAAGAGTTGATGAAGGTGCAGCATAAAGAGATGTTGCGGCGTCTGTCTGCTGGAGAATTCGACAGTAAAATTGCGGCCTTCAAAGACACGCCGGAACCGTTAGCCGCGTCCCAGGCACCACCGACGGTGGATGCGCCGGTGCCGGAAACCAATGACCCTGATCTGGATTCGCTGATCTTTTCCTATCTGACCGGTGCCGACAAAGACTAGCTGCCTTCAGAGGTGCAAGCTCGGTTACCGAATTCTTGAATATTAGGGCGAATACGACTGTGTCGCTGACAACCCTAACCCGTCGCGCGGTTCTCATGGCTTTGGGGCTGATGGCTCTGAGTTTTGGGGTTTTTGCGCTCTTTCAACACCAGACCACACCGGTCGAGCCCTCAACCACGACCCCTCAGAAAGCACAAGCGGCTGTGGAAGAGCTTGCTTCCCAAATCCTCGAACCGGTGCTGGAAAACCATGGAATCCGCTGGGGAGAATTACTGCAGCGGCTTTCCCTGCCCCCGGGAACAGCCAGGGTGGAAGTCATTCGCGGCGATGGAACTTTGCTTGCCGCTTTCAACCCCCGGGGAACCGTTATCCCCGAAGGCCTGACCCTGCGGGGGGAGGCGTGGATAGCGGTTGAAGGAGCTCTGCGAACTCCGAAAGCCTGTCTGGAGTGTCACCTGGGGGATGACGTCGGTTCCGGTCGGGTTCGACTGATGGTGGAAGACCCGCCTGTTCCTGTGATGTCACCTCTGGTCTGGTGGGCAATCCAGATTCTGTTGATGCTTGGAGTCGGCGTCTGTGCCGCTCTGGTGGTATTGCACCTGTTTATCCGACGTCCATTGGAACATCTGGTCGATCAGATGGGGCGGGTGGCCGAAGGGGATTTCAGTGTTCGCATTCAGGGGCCCTATCCGAAAGAAGTGGCCCGGTTGGTGGAGCACTTTAACGCGATGGTCGCCGACCTGCAGCTGCTGCAGCAAGAAGTCAGGCAGGCTCACTTCAAGCAGATGGAGCGGATGGATCGTCTCGCCAGTGTGGGGGAGATGGCGGCGGGGATTGCCCATGAAATTCGGAACCCTCTGGCGGGGATCAGCGGTGCGATCACTGTGATGGCGGACGACCTGCCGTCAGATGACGCCCGCCAGCCGATTCTGCGGGAAGTTCTGCAGCAGATTCGGCGTCTGGACAAGACGGTGACTGACCTCCTCTACTATGCACGACCAGGGGACCCGGAATTCACGAAATGTGATATTAATGAGCTTATCAGCAAAACGTTGTTCTTCGTCAGCCAGCATCCGGAGGCGAGGAATGTCCACCGGACGGAAGAGTTGACTCGTGATCTGCCTGCGGTCGAGGTGGATTCAACCCAAGTTCAACAGATTCTGTTGAACTTGTTGCTGAACGCCATTCAGGCGATGCCGAAAGGCGGAACCCTGAGGGTCGGCACCGAACAGGCGGAGGGCCATATCCGCGTCGCTATCAGCGACAGCGGTTCCGGGATCCCGGAGAAAGAGCGCGAAAAGATCTTTACACCCTTCTTCACCACCAAAGCACGGGGAACCGGCCTGGGGCTATCGATCTGTCGACGGCTGGTGGAGCAACAGGGTGGGGCCATAGAGGTACAGGATACTCCGGGCGGCGGCACGACCATGGTCTTGAGCCTCCCCCTGGAGCCGACCCTTTCCGAGGAAAAGGATAATTCGTGAAACAAGCCAAAATACTCGTTGTCGACGATGAACATCTGATTCGCTGGTCCCTTGAGCAGAGTCTGACCAAACAGGGCTATGAGGTTCTTACCGCCGGTTCGGCGGAGGACGCCCTCCAGTATATGAAGGACGAAACGCCGGATCTGATGCTGGTCGATATCCAGCTTCCCGGAATCAACGGTCTGGAACTGCTGGAGCGGGTCAAGGAGATGGACGAAGAGGTGGTGGTGCTGATGATCTCGGCCATGACCGAGCTGACCACCGCCATCGAGGCGATGAAAAAAGGCGCCTTCGATTACGTCAAAAAGCCGTTCAATCTGGACGAGCTGTCGATCAATATCCGCAAGGCGCTGGAAACCCGGGCTCTCAAGCGCGAGGTCGCCCAGCTGCGTGTGTCCCAGGGCCGTCCCGTCGGGGTGGAAGGCCTGATCGGCGAAAGCAAACACATGCAGAACATCAAGGAGATGATCGGCAAGATCGCTCAAAGCGATGCGACCACTGTTCTGATCCAGGGAGAATCCGGGACCGGTAAGGAGGTCGTCGCCAAAGCGATCCACCAGGAGTCCAACCGGGCCGATATGCCCTTTATGGCGATCAACTGCGCCGCGGTTCCGGCGACCTTGCTGGAATCGGAGCTGATGGGCCACGAAAAGGGGGCCTTTACTGACGCCAAAGCGCAGAAGAAAGGTCTGTTCGAGCTGGCCAACGGTGGCACCGTCTTTCTTGATGAGATCGGCGATATGGAGCCCGGCATGCAGGCCAAGCTGCTACGGGTGCTGGAGGACCGTTCCTTCCGCCGGGTCGGCGGCACCAAGGATATCAAGGTCGATGTGCGGATTATTTCCGCCACCAACAAGGACCTGCTGGAAGCGATCGACGACAAATCGTTCCGTGCCGACCTCTACTACCGCCTGCAGGTTATCCCCCTCTTCCTTCCCCCGCTACGGGAACGGAAGGAAGATATCCTGCTGATCGCGGAGCACTTTATCCAGAACTTCAACAAGGAGTTCGGCAAGAACGTCGACGGTCTGTCCAAACTGGCCGAAAAGTTCCTGCTGGAATACGGCTGGCCCGGTAATATCCGCGAACTGAAGAACATCATCGAACGGGCCATTATCCTGGAAAACGAGGATATGCTCTTGCTAGAACACCTGCCGCAGGAACTGGTTTCCCGTGCCAGTAGCAGTAACCCGGTCAACTTCATGATTCCTCCTGAAGGGATCGATATCGAGGATGTGGAACGGGAGCTGATCCGGCAGGCGCTGGAACTGGCCGAAGGCAACCAGTCCCAGGCCGCGAAGAAACTGAACCTGGGCATTGACGCCTTTAGATACCGGATGAAGAAGTTCAATTTCCTGTGAGACTTGGTCGCGAAAGTCTGTCTGGCACCAGTTCGATGACCAAATCTGAATCAAACACCAAAACTAATTGTTTCAAATTCAGAAGCCTCACACTGCTGGGTCTTTTGGTCGTTCTGGTGCTGACCGCCTGTTCGTCACCGGCGCCGTCACGGCCGACCTGGACCCCGCCTCCGGTTAAGAACGCGCCACCGCCATCGGCCGATCCCATCGGCGATATGATCGGCAAGAAGGCGCTACCCGGATCGGTGCTCGACTCCATGGGCTACGGCACCCAGGTCGGGGCCTTTCAGGTGCTGGACAACGCGGTGCGGCTGGAGCGAAAGCTCAAGGCCAGTGGCATCGACGCCTACTACTTCCGCCATGAGTCGGGTCTGTACAAGGTCCGCTTCGGCAACCACCCCGAGGGCAAAAACGTTTTCGACCTGGACTCCATGCAGCTCATCGCCACCATGAAAAAAATGCGCGATGACAAGAAATTCCTCAATGACAAGGAACTGGATGGAGCCCCGGAGATATTCATCGGCGCGGCGGCCAACCCCTTTGGCGACCCCATCTCCTTCCGCCCCATGCGCCTGGCCAAGAAGGTGGACGCGGGCTGTGATTTCATCCAGACCCAGTGCATCTACAACATGGAAACCATGCGCGAGTATATGAAACGCGCGGTGGACATGGGCCTGCATGAGAAATGCTACATCATGGGCGGGGTCACCCCTATGAAGAGCGTGGGTATGGCGCGGTACATGTCCAAGTTCGTGCCCGGCATGGATGTGCCCAACGAGCTCATCAAACGCCTGCAAGGCGCGGGCAAGAAAAACGCCGCCGCCGAGGGCATCAAGATCTGTATTGAGACTATTCAAGAGCTTCAGGAGATGGAGGGCGTGGCCGGAGTGCACGTCATGGCCATCGAATGGGAGCACCGGGCCAAGGAGATCATCGAGGGCGCTGGCCTCCTGCCCCGGCCCGTGCTTGATTAGCCCGCAGATAGAAAAGTTACATTAAAACCGTCTCTCCCGATTTGGGGAGAGGCGGTTTTTTTTAATCACCTTAGCGTCACGCCAGTCTAATCTACTTTCTGATTCCGATAATCCGGCATGGCCTCTCCCGCGAACATGGGCTGGGCCGCGCCTGCGTAGGCCGCGGCGATCCTGAACGAGGTTAAATCATCATAAGTGTTGGCGATGATCTGCATGCCGGTGGGGATGTTATTGCGCGCCCTTCCGGTGGGGGCGTTCACCACCGGGTAGCGGTTCAATACATTAAATGGATAGGTCATGATTGGTCCCACCAGGGTATCGACTTCTTTCCCTTCGATCATGGGCGTATGGGCGGTCTTGTCATAGTCCGCCCGTACATTCATGCTGGCCCAGGTGGGTGCGACAAAGGCATCGAATCCCTTCAGAAATACCGCCTGTTGGAACTGGGTATTGAGCTTACCGGTAAGCAGATCGGCCTCGGCCTGCTGCAAAGGTCCCAGCCGCTCAGCCGTCTCCACGATAGAGCGGGCATAAGTGGTCATCTGATCCCGCCCCCGCTTGGCCAGCTTGATCAGACCGCCTCCGGCGGATCCACCCAATACTCCCTTGACCCAGGCTTCTTTAACCTTTGGACCATTCCAGCCTATAGCAACCGGCTCCACGATAGCGCCCAGCGCCTCC
>JANQIN010000203.1 GCA_028282145.1 Thermodesulfobacteriota bacterium
GTAGATGCGTCTCCATCGACAACACCGGAAGAGGAGTCTGAAGAGGCTGCGGCTCCCGTTACCGAGACCACTCCTGCAGTGGAGGAGGAAGCCACCCCCGCTGCCGAAGCGGAAACGAGCGGTCCCTCGCCGGAAGAGGTTAAACGAAACAAGTCCGTTGTCGATCTGGTCCTGAAATCTGCAGTGCAGAAAGTGGACGCCGAGCTGGGTGCCTTGATGGGCGAATTTGTGGCGACCGCTGACTGTCGTCTGCAGATGCTGACAAAGGAGAAATTTTTCTTTGATCAGCCCAGAGATACCCTGATTCTATCGCACATGGATGTTTCTGGTGATCAGGAGGGTAAGGCGTATCTGATCACTGAGGCCAAGGACGCCACCTATTTGGGCGGTACCCTGATCATGCTGCCCGAAGACGAGATTCAAGCATCGATCGATGCCGGTGAGTTCGACGGAGAAGCGGCCGATGCCTATGGGGAAATTGCCAATATTCTGGCAGGTGTCGTCTCCACCACCTTCGAATCGAAGCATCCCAAAAAATATCATTTTGTCCGTAAGGAGACCGAGTCGGTTCAACCGACGATGGTGGATCCCAACGGGGACGAACCCTTTCCCCCGGGCGATTATTATGTGTGCAGCTTCGGGCTTACTGTCGGTGAAAAAGAGCTGGGACAGATGGACTTCGTCTTTCCGGCCGAGGTTCTCGGGATCTCTCCGGCTTCGCTGGAAACACCTAAACCTAAGGCGAGCACCGGTCCCGGCGCCGCACAGGTCGATGCCACAGCGACACGTGCTACTGGTGGAGCCGATGCCGTCGATGCCTCTGCAGGTTCCGGAAGCGGAGCCGGTGTGGATACCGTCGATGCCGCGGCCGGCGGCTCAGCTTCAACGGATGTGAAGCCCAAAACACCAGCGATCCTGATCGTCTCCGATGCCGGCGACCAGGGAACCTTTTTCAAAGACAGCCTGGGAACCCTGGGCTATGAAACGGTCGTCTGCGGCTTCCAGGATGACCTGAAGGCCCTTCTCAGCCAGTATCAAGTGGTCCTGATCTATCTGTTGATGTCGCAGGTCAATGAACAGGGCTTTGCGGCAGCAATCAAGATTCAATCCGCTGCCAGCCCAATGCCTCCCATGGTCGCCGGAGGCCCCGAATGGACGCGCTCGACCGTACTGAGGGCCGTACGCTATGGTGTTCAGGACATTTTGATTACCCCGGCTGCTGCGGAAGAGGTTCTGGAAAAGGCCCAGGGCCAACTGCAACAAAAAGCCGCCGGTTGATTCGCCTCCACCCTCTGAAACTGACCAAAAGAAAAAACAGGACCTCTAGCGGTCCTGTTTTTTCTTTTCCGGTGAGGGTCGGTTTAATCGACCGACAAACCTTTCTTTTTGATTTTTTCCAACAGTGTGGTCCTCTTCAGGGTCAATAGACGGGCGGCCTCTTTCTTGTTGCCGCTGGCACGGCGCAGGGCCTGCAAGATCAGTTGATCCTCGTAAGCACTGATCACGGCGTTAAAATCGACCACTTCATTGACTTGAGGAAGGGACGGCATCGCAATCGGTGCCGCTGTCGCGGCAAGGGTTTCAACCGCCTCCATCGGAGCTTCCGAGGGTTCGAAGCCTTCCCGGTACTTTTCCGGTAAATCCATGAGGCCCACCTGTTGCCCCCGCTTCAGAATCACCAGGCGTTGCACCAGGTTTTCCAACTCCCGGATATTTCCGGGCCAACCATAGGCCTTGAGCGCCTCCATGGCATCCGGCAGCAGTCGCATCGGCCCTTCACTGCGTCTTCGGCTTCGCTTATGGATAAAATGATCAATCAGGAGAGAAATATCATCGGCCCGTTCTCGTAAGGGAGGGAGAATCAGCGGTATGACGCTAAGGCGATAATAGAGGTCTTCGCGAAACCGCCCCTCCTCCACCAGTTTCTCCAGATTCTGATGGGTCGCAGCGACAACCCGTACGTCGACCGGCAAGGGTTCCACCCCGCCAACCGGTTCGATCTCCTTCTGTTGCAGAACCCGCAGAAGCTTGGCCTGCAGGTTCGGATTCATATCTCCGATCTCATCCAGAAAGAGCGTTCCCCCATCGGCATAACGGATACGACCGATCTTGGCCTTGGTTGCGCCGGTAAATGCCCCTTTGACGTAACCGAAGAGTTCACTCTCCAGCAACTCCCCCGGGATCGCTGCACAATTGACCGGGACAAAATTATTGACCCGGCGAGGGCTGTTCTGATGAACGGCATGAGCCACAAGTTCTTTGCCCGTACCACTCTCACCCTGGATCAGGACAGTGCTGTCGCCATCTTCCGCCACCAGGGATATCTGTTCGAAAAGCTGCAGTATATTCGGAGACCGTCCGATCATCCCCGAGTATCCTTCGGCGCTTCCGGCTAGAGAGTTTATAGGGTTTTCCGGAGCCTCTACCGCTGCCATCCGACCTCCTGTTTTGATCGTTCTCGCCGAATTCCTAAATTTTTCACATTAAACTAATCACAATGAGCCCAAATGTCAAGATTTAGTCACAGCCCACGAAAAAAAATAAAAACCGCACAAAAGTGTCCATTTTTCGTCACTTCCTGTTCGTGCTATATATAATCTTCTGGCAGGACCGGGATGGATGAGGTGACATGAAACAGGTGGTTTTTTCATTGCAAATCTCGCCCGAGGAGATGTTGCGCTACTATCGGGGGGAAGCAGCTTTTGTACAGGTCGTCGCCGACAATGGGCAAAGAGTTCGCTTCGCAGCCCATCACCTTCGTCCCTTTCTTTCTTCCCAAGGCATCCACGGTCGCTTTTGCCTTCGATTTGATGACCGGCAACGGATGATCGAACTTCGGCGGTTGAAAAGTTAGATTCTTCCTCCGCTTTGCGACTGAAACCCCCTTGAAGAAAGAACATTTTGTGCAGATAACATTGCAAAGAAGCCTTAAACGACTTATGATTGGCCATTAGTAAAATTTTAAATCCCACGACTGGGAGAATTTGGAACTTTTCTTGAGTTCCCTTCTTGTTCTTCTCAACGACATCGGAGGGCCATGTGAAGGGGGCTTGCGGGCCAAAGTATCATCAATGACAACGATTCAACTCAATCAGCTTCGACCAGGGATGGTCACAGCCGCCGACGTACACGATAAAAGCGGACGTCTGCTGTTGAAGGCCCAGACCCCCATTACCGAAAACCGGCTGACCGTCCTTAAGACCTGGGGCATTCAACAGGTGCAGATTCAGTCGGAAGGGGATTCCGCTCCGGGCGATACCCCCACACCAGCCCCCTTAAGCAGCAGCACCCGAAGGAAAGCTCAGGAGATGCTCCAGCGCCGGTTTGAGCTGGCCGGGAAAAGTCATGAAGCCCTGAGCGTCCTGTACGACTTTTGCCTCGACTATTGTGCACAGCAGCTTGAGCGCCAGCAGCGCAGGAGTTCCTGATGGTCGTCAAGCACCCTCGGGACCTCATTTCCAAAGACCCTGCCGTACCGACCCTGCCGGAAATCTTTCTGCGGCTGGATGAGGCGATTAATGACCCACGATGCTCCCTGGCCGATCTGAGTGAAATTATCAGCTCAGACGCCGGGTTGACCGGACGCCTCCTGCGACTGGCCAACAGTGTTTTTTACAATTTTCCCTCTCGCATCGACAGTATCACCCGGGCCATGACCCTGGTGGGAACGCGCCAGCTCCGGGATTTGGTGCTGGCAACCTCGGTCATTCGGACCTTTAGCCGGATACCCTCCACCCAAGTCAACATGAAGGCTTTCTGGCAACACAGTATCGCCGTCGGCGTTGCTGCCCGGGTGCTGGCGATTCAGATGCGAGAAACCAATGTGGAACATTTCTACGTTGCCGGTCTTTTGCATGATATCGGTCGGCTGGTGCAGTACGTTCTTACCCCTGACCAAGCGGCAGAGTCCCTGGAACACAGCCTGCACCATCGGATCACTCTACACGAGGCCGAGCAGAAGCTGATGGGGTTCCACCATGCCCAGACAGGTCAGGCACTGCTGGAACATTGGCAGTTACCAAGCTCCCTCTCTGAACCGGTCGGAGACCATCATTCACCCTGTGAATCCAATTGTTACCCCAGAGAGGCTGCCGTTCTTCATTTAGCCGATATTATTGTTACAGGCATGGGGCTCGGTTCGGCGGGAGAACAATTGGTCCCGCCTCTGGAGGACGAAGCTTGGCGGCAACTCCAGATACCGACGTTCCAACTGGAACCCCTGTTTCATCAGATCGACCTTCAATACTGGACCGCCGTGGATGTTTTTCTGGGAGATTGACCTGTGAAGTCCATCTCGTCACATGGCAAACTGATCGAGCAGTTGGAAGAGCGGATCGCCTATCTGGAGGAGACAAACCGCTGGCACGCCTTTGCCTTAGATCTTCTCACCTCAGTGACGGATATTCACGGCAGCACTTCCAAACGACAAACCCCCGATTCGATCCTGCAGATGTCGATTCGACATCTAAAACGCCTGGAACGCTTTGAAGCCATGGCGTTTATGGCAGTCAACGAAGAGGACAGCAGCTTTCATCTGAGCGCCTTCGACCCCGAAACCGTACAGGGGGAGATTCAGCGCGAAATCGATCTTCAGGTCGAAAACGGGACCTTTGCCTGGGCGCTTAACCAGAACAATGCGGTGATCGTTCGCGCCAGTAAACCGGGCTATTCGATTATTCTCCATGTCGTCGCCACCCGGGCGAGAATCCGCGGGATGTTTGTCGCCCTGGTTCCGGGGCATTATCCCAGCATGTCCAACACCGCTCTGGACCTGCTGTCGATCATCCTTAACAACACCGCCCATGCGCTGGAATCGGTCGCCCTGTACCACCTGATCAGCCAGCAGAACGAGACTCTGGAGCGTCTGGTCGACAAACGGACCAAACAGCTGGCTTACCAGGCCGGCCATGATGCCTTGACCGGTCTGGCCAACCGGCTCATGTTCCTCGGCCACCTGGATCAGGCATTGCGACAGGCCCGGACAAGCCAGGAAAAGGCTGCGGTTCTGCTCCTGGACCTGGATCAGTTCAAGCGGATCAACGACACCCTGGGCCATGCGATCGGAGACCAGTTGCTACAGATGGTCAGCCGCCGCCTGAGCGATATGTTGGAGGACAGCCAGCGGGCACTCCCTTCCACCGATATCTGTCAGAAAAGCGTCCTGGCACGCCTGGGCGGTGATGAGTTTGTTCTACTCCTTCCCGGTCTGGAGCAAGAACAGGACAGCGTGAAGATGATTCGCCGGCTGATCGAAACAATCTCGCGCCCCTTCGATATCGGCGATCACGAGATCTTTCTCAGCCTGTCGATCGGTGTCGCCATCAGCCCCAACGACGGCAGCGATGCGGAGACCATCCTGCGCAACGCCGAAACGGCCATGTATCATGCCAAACGTCACGGCCGGAATAACTACCAGTTTTACAGTGTTGACATGAACAGTAAGGCTCTGGAGCGGCTGATCCTGGAAAATCAGTTGAGACACGCTCTAGACCGGAATGAGTTCCAACTCCATTATCAACCTCAAGTCGATCTCGGTACTGGGCAGATTGTGGGTGTTGAAGCCCTTCTTCGATGGCCCCAGCCGGAGATCGGGCTGGTTTCTCCGATGCAATTCATCCCTCTGGCGGAAGAGACCGGCCTGATTTTACCGATCGGAGAATGGGTTTTGCAGACAGCCTGCCGTCAGATGGCCGAACTCCACAAGCAGGGGTTTTCTCATCTCCAGGTAGCTGTCAACCTGTCTCCTTATCAATTCAAGGAGCGCCGTCTGAAAGAGTTGATCGACAGCATCCTGACCCAAACCGGCCTGCCCCCCTTGTCCCTTGAACTGGAGCTGACGGAAAGTGCTCTGATGGAAGATATGAAAATGGCGATCGAGGTCCTCAACGGTTTGCGAAGCCTGGGGGTCAAGATCAGCATCGATGATTTCGGCACGGGATACAGCTCCCTGAATTATCTGAAAACCTTCCCGTTGGACAGCCTGAAGATCGATAAAACCTTTGTTCATGACATGCTGATCGACAGCCAGAACGAAACGATCGTTTCCACCATGATCTCACTGGCCCACAGCCTCAATCTGAAAGTTGTGGCCGAAGGGGTGGAGGAGGAAGGACATCTGGCCAAACTGCGAAAATGTAAATGCGATCTGATTCAGGGGTTTCTCTTCAGCCCGGCGGTCCCCTTCGAAGCCCTGCAGGATATTCTTAAAGACAACAAGGCGCTTCCTCTCTAGACGGCAAAGGGCCCAGGGGGTATTGACAGGCCGGTCGGGGATGCGCTAAGCATTTGGGCACCCGCCTTGCCCTATTTCAGGGTCGGACGGACCGCCGCTTGATCCGATTTGGCTGTTCCTGATTACCTGATTTCAGGAGGTTTGAATGCGTGTGGCACCTGTGGTTCTGTCTTGTCTTCTGATCGTCCTATCGGCCGCCAGCCTCTGGGCTGAGACCCTTTACGTGGTCGATCAACTGATTGTCACCGTTCGCCGGGGCCCCGGCACCCAGTACAAGATTCTCGACAGTTTGAAATCCGGCTCGGCCGTGGAAGTCCTCGAGGAGTCGGGCGATTACCTGAAGGTCCGGACTGCCAAAGGGATTGAGGGCTACACCCTCAGGCAGTACTATAATTCGGAGATTCCCAAAGCGATTCAGATCGCCCGCCTGGAAAAGGTCAAAGCCAACTTGAGCCGCAAGATCGCCCAACTGGAGGAAAGTCAGGTCAAATCCTCCCAGGCGATGAAGGCCAAAGACGCCGACCTGCAAGCCGAGCAGAACCGTCTGAACGAAGAAATGACCAAACAACAGGCCCTGCTGGACGAAAAGACGGCCATCGAAAAGAAGTACGCTCAACTCCAGCGAGACGCCGGCCAGGTTGTTCAGATCACCGAGGAACGCAACCGCCTGAAGCAGAAGAACCAGGCGCTGACCGAACGTCTGGGGACCCTACAGGAAGAAAATGCCGAGCTGATCCGTTCCGGGATGATCCACTGGTTCCTGGCCGGGGGGGGGGTCTTTTTCGTCGGCTGGCTCGCCGGCAAGGTCTCGCGCAAAAAACGCAGCACCTTTTAACCCAGTGCTCTGTACTACCTATGTTTGACTTTGAACGGGCGCTCTGGTATAGGATTACCACTTCATTTTTGAAAAGGACAGCGACGTGACTTTTTTTGCAGCGGCACAAGCACCGAACGCAGCAGCGGCCATCAATCAGAATGGTGCCCGGCTCGGTGTACGTTGCGATTAAGCACAACGCTTGATGAACGAACCAGGCCATGGGCATGTAGCTCATGGCCTTTTTTTTAGCCTGAAGGGGAACAAGGAGTTCCAGAATGCGGACCAATATCGTTCATATCGGCGCTGGTGAATGGACCTACGAGATCCGAGCCATTGTCGCCATTGCGGAAAAGATGAAAGAGCTGGGCCTCAAGGTCAACATGGAGAATATCGGCGATCCGGTCACCAAAGGCGAACAGATTCCGCTCTGGATGAAGGAGATTGTCGCTGATCTAGTGATGCAGGACTATACCTACGGTTACTGCGACACCAAGGGTCTCAAAAGTACCCGTGAGTTTCTCGCCAACCTGACCAACCAACGTGACAAAGCTCAAATTTCAGCAGACGATATTATCTTCTTCAACGGCCTGGGGGACGCTATCCAGAAAGTGTACGGCCTGTTACGCCGGGAAGCCCGCGTGATCGGTCCATCGCCGACTTATTCGACCCACTCCTCCGGTGAGGCTGCCCATGCCGGTACCAGTCCGGTTACCTACCGCCTCGATCCGGACAACAATTGGTACCCCGACCTGGATGATCTTCGCCTTTCGGTCAAATACAACCCGGCTATTGCTGCGATCCTGATCATCAACCCCGACAACCCTACGGGTGCCGTCTACCCCGAACGTATTCTGCGGGAGATGATCCAGATCGCCCGCGATTACGATCTGTTTATCATCGCCGATGAGATTTACCAGAATATCGTCTACAACGGGGAAGCGACCAAGCCGATTTCCGATCTGGTCGAAGATGTTCCGGCCATCTCAATGAAGGGGATCAGCAAGGAGCTTCCCTGGCCTGGTGCCCGCTGTGGCTGGATTGAGGTCTACAACGCCGACAAAGATGCCATGTTTGCCCAATACGTTCAAAGTATCCTGAACTCCAAGATGGTCGAGGTCTGCTCGACCACCCTGCCTCAGGCCGCCATCCCTTCGGTGATGAGCCACCCGGAATATCCGAAATATCTCGAAGAGAGACGCGACCGCTACGAGAGGTATTCCAATATCGCCTTTGACGTTTTGAGCCGAATTCCCGGCATCAAGGTGAACCGGACCAACGGGGCCTTTTACATGAGTGTTGTCTTTGAAAAACGGCGTCTGACCAACACCCAGACCCTGCCGATTGAAAACCCTGAGGTACGCCAATTGGTCGAACAATTGGTCTCTGAACCGGACGTCCAACTGGACAAACGGTTTATCTACTACCTCCTGGGGGCTGCCGGTATCTGCGTGGTGCCTCTGTCGTCCTTCCACACGGAGGAACTGGGATTCCGTATTACCTTCCTGGAACAGGACGAGGAAGAGTTCACCCGAATTTTCAACGACTTGGCCAGCTATATCAGCGACTATATGGTCTCCTGACCCGTTTTTAGATCCGGCGCGGCTCATGAAGCCGGACCGGCTGTCACTTTCCGCCCCCAACCGTTCGTGATAAGGTTGCCCAATGACCACCATCGTGAAAACCGAACTCGACCGTCCGATTGAATCAACCGATGCACTGATTACCTATTTGACGGGCGGCGAACGCCCCCAGCATCAGTGGGGGATTGGAGCCGAATCCGAAAAGCAGGTGGTCATCCGGGACACAGGTGAAGCCGCCTCTTATAAAAACCTCCAGACTCTGCTGCAGACGTTGGAGAAAGAACCGGAATGGCAAAGGTTGAACGATGGCGAGGCTCTGGTCGGGCTAAAAGGGATCGACTCCTCCGTCACCTTGGAGCCCGGTGGTCAGTTAGAGCTTTCCGGGAGAATCTGCCCGACCATCCACTGTTGTCAGAAGGAACTGTTACTGCACACCCAGGAGATTCTGCAGGCCGGTGAACCGCTGAACCTGCTCTTTCTGGGTATCGGCGTACAACCGTTCACCCCTTTGGATCAGATCGAGCTTCTCCCCAAGGAGCGATACGGTGTGATGTATCCTTACATGGCCAGGGCCGGTACCATGGGGCAACGGATGATGAAGCAGACCAGTGGCCTGCAGGTCAATCTGGACTTCTCCAACGAAGCCGACTGCATCGCCAAATTGCAGGTTGCCCAGATGCTGGCGCCACTTCTCTACGCCCTTTTTGCCAACAGCCCCATCATGGAGGACAAACCGACCGGTTTTTTGAGCACCCGTGGCGAAATCTGGACCCACACCGACCCTGACCGAACCGGTCTCATCGACGCCCTCTTTGAAGAAGGGGCCGGCTATCACACGTACGTCGACTATGCCCTGGATGTTCCGATGTATTTCATTTACCGGAAAGGGCGAATGCTCGACCTGACGCAACAACGCTTTACCTTCCGGCAATTTATGGCCGAAGGATTTGAAGACACCCGTCCCCTGATGACCGACTGGGATCTGCACCTGTCAACCCTCTTTCCCGAGGTGCGATTGCGTCCGCAGATCGAGATCCGCAGCGCCGATGCCCTTCCGGCCAAAATGACCGTAGCGGTCGCCACCCTGATCAAAGGTATTCTATACGATCACGATGCCATGGCCGGGGTACGTGAAGCACTCTGGCTCCCCGACAAAACCGAACGGGACCGAGTCTACCGAAATTCCTGGCGTCAGGGGCTCAAAACTCCGGTCGGAAACCGAACCCTGCAGGACATTTCTCTCGAGATCCTCGACCTGGCCCGGGAAGGCCTGGCCCGACAGCAGCGTCGCACCTTTATCCAGGATGAGCGTCCGTATCTGAACGAAGTCCAGGAGATTGCGGAAACCGGGGTAACCCTGGCCGAACGGCTTCTGGCTGACTGGAGCCCGGGGGATCGGAAAGCGAATCTGGCCCTTCTGGAGCGCCACTGCAGCTTCTAGACCGGGCTCAAAAACCGCTCAGATAGGGAGGATCGCCTGCCGCCAAATTCCTGCCTGATAAATTCACTGATAAATCAAGCCTTTTCCCCTGCTTGACCCTTGATTTCACGGGCCATTCCTGTTAGAAAAGACGCTCCCAAAACTCAACTCAAGGAGTCCCCATGAGCCTCATAACCGACCCGGCGCCGGTCCGCGGGGCGATCGATGCCGATCCGGCACTGGTCCGCGAATCGATTAACACCATCCGCCTGCTGGCGGCCGACGCCGTTGAAGCGGCCAAATCCGGTCACCCCGGCACCCCGATGGAAGCGGCACCGATCGCGTACCTGCTGTTTCGCCATCATATGCGTTTCAACCCGGCCAACCCCGATTGGGCCGGGCGTGACCGCTTTGTCCTGTCCTGCGGACATGCTTCGGCCCTGATCTACAGCATGCTGCATCTTTCGGGCTACGATCTGCCACTGGACGAGATCAAAAATTTCCGTCAGATGGGCAGCAAGACCGCCGGGCATCCCGAGTTCGGCCATACTCCGGGTGTCGAAACCACCACCGGCCCTTTGGGCCAGGGTGTAGCGGTTGCAGCCGGAATGGCCATGGGTGCCAAGTTCCTGCGGGAAAAGGTCGACAGCGATCTCTTTGATTATCGTGTTTACAGTATCTGCTCCGACGGAGACCTGATGGAAGGGGTGGCTGCCGAGACCGCCTCCCTGGCCGGGCATCTGAATCTGGGGAACCTGATCTACTTCTACCTGGACAACAAAATCACGATCGAAGGTGAGACCAACCTTGCCTTCTCCGAAGATGTCGGCGCCCGCTACCTCGCCTGCGGCTGGCATGTGGAACGGGTTGAGGGGGAAAACCTGACTGAGATCAACGCCGCCATCGAACGCGCCAAGCACGATCCTCGACCCTCCCTGATTGTCGCTCGAACCCATATCGGCTACGGCGCTCCCAACAAGCAGGACACCGCCGGTGCTCACGGTGCCCCTTTGGGTATGGATGAATTGAAGCTGACCAAGGAATTCTTCGGCCGCAACCCGGAAGAGACCTTTGTCGTTCCTTCCGAGGTGATCGAGCATATGAATATAACGACCCAGGGTGCTGCGCTGGAGGCCGAGTGGCAGGGAACCTGCGACGCCAAGGCCGAAGCCGGTTCGACCCTGGCGTCCTGGAAGGATGCGGCGGCAGGCAAGCTGCCGGTCGACTGGACTGAGGCACTGCCGGCCTTTACTCCCGAAGACGGCAAGATGGCTACTCGTCAAGCCAGCGGTAAAACTCTGAACGCCATTGCCGCCAAGCTACCTCTGCTACTGGGCGGCTCGGCTGATCTCGGCCCGTCCAACAACACCACCCTCAAGGGAGAGGACAGCTGGAATCCGTGCACCAGCGGCCGCAACATCCATTTCGGTATCCGTGAACACGCCATGGGGTCGATCATGAACGGTCTGTCGCACACCCCGGGACTGATCCCCTTCGGCGGTACCTTCCTCATCTTTGCCGATTACATGCGTCCGCCGATGCGTCTTGCGGCGATGATGGAACTGGCACCGATCTATGTTCTGACCCACGACAGTATCGGTCTGGGCGAAGACGGACCGACCCATCAACCGGTAGAACAGGTGATGAACCTGCGCGCCGTACCTAACCTGCGTGTGATCCGTCCCTGCGACGCCAACGAGACGGTTGAGGCCTGGAAAACGGCCATCGAATGTCGTACCGCCCCTACTGCTCTGGCCCTGACCCGTCAGGGTCTGCCCATCTTGGACCGCACCCAATACGGTGCGGCCAGCGGCCTGCAACAGGGTGGCTATATTCTGTCGAAGGAAGAAGGCGAACTGCAACTGATTCTGATCGCCAGCGGTTCCGAAATCGAGCTGGCCCTCAAAGCCCAGGACGCTCTGCAGGCCGAGGGTATCGGCACTCGTGTGGTCAGCCTGCCCTGCTGGGAACTGTTCGAAGAGCAGACAGACACCTACCGCGAAGAGGTCCTGCCCAACAGCTGCACCAAACGGGTAGCGATTGAGGCCGGCTCCACCTTCGGTTGGGAACGGTATGTCGGTCGTTGCGGTGCTATTGTCGGCATGACCGGATTCGGTGCCTCCGCACCGGCAGGACAACTCTTTGAGCATTTTGGTTTTACGGCTGAGAATGTTATTGCCAAAGCCAAAACACTGCTGGGGTAAGCTCGTTCCTTTTCCAACACTATGGGGGCGAATTTTCGCCCCCATTTTTTGTGCGATCTCCAATGGCAATCGGTTTGGACCTTGCGCCCCTTGCCCTCTTTTTTCTTCTTATCCCACGATGTTTCCCCTAGCAAAACGGTTGCCTCTGCGAGATTAAATGCTACAAATAATATAGGGAAACAATCCTCCAAGGAAATGGAATGGATCAGTCTCACCCACCTGCAAAGATTCTGACCATCGATGATGAACGGGTCATTCGGGACAGCTTTCGCTGCCACTTGGAAGACCTGGATTTTCGGGTGGTTGAAGCCGCCAATGGACGCCATGGGCTGGAGGTCTTTCGCGAGGAAAGCCCCGACTTGGTTCTGGTTGATCTGCGCATGCCCGAAATGAGCGGGCTCGACTTCCTGAAACAGGTCAAACAGGAGAGCCCCGATACACCGATTATCGTCATCTCGGGCACCGGGATGATTCGCGATGTGGTGGATGCCCTGCGACTTGGCGCATGGGATTATCTCACCAAACCGGTTGAGGACCTGTCGGTATTAACCCACGCCGTTGAACAGGCCTTGGATCGGGCACGACTCAAACAAGAAAACCTGGCTTATCAGAAACACCTGGAAAATGAAGTGGCTCGACGAACGGGTGAACTTGAGACCGCCCTCAAGTCAGCCCGAGAGTCCCGAAATCAGCTTGACGCCATCCTTAAGTCGGTTAGCGACGGATTATTCGTTACCGATATGGACCGGCATATCATCGCCTTCAACCGTGCCGCCCAACACTTGCTTCAGGTCGATTTCAACCAAGTGTTTGGTCGTCCGATCAGCCAGGTCCTGACAGATTCGATCCTTCTCGAATCGATCGACCAGGCACTGGCGCACCGCCAGTCCATCCCTCGGGATTGGGTTCTGGAACGCCCTGAATGGCCTTCCCCGCACACCCTTCAGGTCACCAGCTTTCTGGCCCTAGCGGAGGATGGGAACCCGATCGGAGTGATTTCACTCTTGCGTGATGTCACTCGGGAGCGGGAAAGCGACCGGATGAAAAACGAGTTTATCTCCACAGCGGCACACGAGCTCAATACACCGCTCACCTCTATACTCGGTTACTCCGAGCTTCTGCTTCGCCAGGAGGAGATGGGAGAGATTGACCCGGATCAGCAACGGGAATTTCTGGAATATATCTTTCAGAAAACCGAACACCTGTCCCAATTGGTCGACGAACTCTTGGATCTCAGCCGCATCCAGAACGGTCAGAATATCCGCCTTCACCCGGAACCCGGGGATATTCAGGAACTCTTGCAAAAGGTGGTGACCCACTATCGGGGAGTATCCGTCTCCCACACTCTCGAACTGGAGACGGCAGCCCCACCTCGGAAGCTTGCCTTTGATCAAGGCAAGCTGCATCAGGTTCTGGACAACATACTGAACAATGCCATCAAGTATTCCCCCGCAGGAGGAACAATCAAAATCCAGGGGGCTCTTATCGACAATAGCTACCAGATCCATATCACAGACCAGGGGATCGGCATGTCCACCACCGAGATGGAACGGATGTTTGATAACTTTTTCCGGGCCGATGTATCGAACACTGCTGTCGGTGGACTGGGACTGGGCATGGCGATCGTCAAAACCATTGTTGAGGCTCATAAGGGACGAGTCTGGGTGGAAAGTGCACTCGGCCTGGGTACCACCGTTTTCCTGTCTTTCCCTCTCTCGGGCTCATGACCCTTCCTCAAGGCCATCATTATGGACCGGACACCTCGCTATCGAACGCGGCAGTTCTGGATTCGCTGGAACCTGGTGGTGATCCCTGCCCTGGTTCTGGGCTTTGGCTCTCTCGCTTTGTCGCAATATCACCAGGAACAGAAGGCTGCTTGGTCCACATTTTCTCTCGACCTGAATAACACCACACGAAGCCTGGCCAAATCGGTCAGCCGTCCGTTATACAATATGGACGACTCGACGTTGCGCCAGATACTGATTGCCAGTTTTGACGAACCGGAGTTGGACACGGTTTTTCTGGAAGAGGAAACCCTGGGACAGGGTTGGGGCTTCCAGCGCAAGAAAGGTGGTCAGGTCACTATTCGTACCTTCTCCCCCGAAACCGCTCCGGCCAATACGCGTACCTCTCAGCAACGGATCCGTGTGGAAGGGTTACTGCTCGGCCAGTTGGTCGTGGCGTTTTCCACCGATGCCTTAGAAGAACGACTGGCAACGCATCGACAGAGGAGCTATTGGACTTTCGGCCTTTTGACCGCTCTTCTGCTGGGCCTTTCCAACATCGGCGCCTGGCTTTACCTCTTCCTTCGCAGTGAGGTGGAGATCGAACGAAGCAAACTGCGAGAGAACGAAGCCCGCTACCGCATTGTCGCCAGTCAACCGGGACAGTTCGTCTATGATTGCCGCCTTAGTGACAACAGTATTCAATGGTCCGGCGATCTCATGGGTGTCACCGGTTACCCCGCCTCGCATTTCGCCAATGTGGATCTTCGGCAATGGGAGTCAGCGATCCATCCCGAGGATCGGGAAACGACCCTGAGCCTGTTGGAGAGAGTCGTCAAAACCCGGGAACCTTATCGTTGCACTTACCGCTTTCGGCACCGGGACGGGCACTACATTCACGTGGAGGACCTGGGCCTTTTCACCCAGGAAACCGTGGACGGTGAAACCCACATGCTGGGGATCATGCGGGACATCAGCTCGGCCGAAACCAGCAAACATGAGATTCAGCAGCTTCGCGCTCTACTGGCCAACATCATCAACAGCATGCCGTCGGTTCTGGCCTGTGTCGATACCACCGGGCGGGTTATTCACTGGAATACCCAGGCGATGAAAGCCACCGGCCTTGAATCACCCCAGGCCGAAGGGCAACAACTTCAGCAACTCTTTCCGAACCTTGCTCATTCCCTGAAGAAGATTGAAGAAGTCATCGAAAAACGCCAGACAGCGACCATTCGTTCCATTCCGGTCCAGCAGGGAGGCGCGGTTCAGTTCACCGACCTGACCATCTATCCGCTGGTTTCCAATGGTATTTCGGGGGCTGTCGTCCGCATGGACGATGTCAGCGAACGAGTCAAACTGGAAGAGATGATGGTTCAGTCGGAAAAAATGATGTCGATCGCCGGCCTTGCTGCCGGGATGGCCCATGAAATCAACAACCCCCTGGCCGGCATCCTGCAAACGGCCCAGGTCATCTCTAACCGACTTTCTCCCTCCATGGAGAAGAACCGATCGATTGCCGACGATTGCAGCCTCGACTTTGAAGCTCTGGACCGATATCTGGATCAACGAGGCCTGCGCAGCATGCTGGATTCGATCCTGAGCTCAGCGCAACGGGCCGCCCGGATCATCGACAACATGCTGAGCTTCAGCCGAAAACAGGGCGTCCGATTTTCACCTCACCGACTTTCTGCACTGCTCGACACAACACTGGAGCTGGCGGCGAACGATTACGATCTGAAGAAACAATACGATTTTCGAAAAATCACCATTCACAAGATGCTCCCTTCCAAGGAACCTGAAGTCCATTGCGAAGCCGGACAGATACAACAAGTTCTTCTCAACCTGCTGAAAAATGCTGCCCAGG
>JANQIN010000267.1 GCA_028282145.1 Thermodesulfobacteriota bacterium
GGGATGGCGAATATGAAAAGCGAATTCCGGCCATCCAGGAAGCACGAAGGTTGGTGCTTGAGAAGTACAATCTGTTTGCTGTGCTTTCGACCCTCATCAAGGAACGGCATCAGGAAGGGGCCCGAGGAGGGCAAATCCTGGCCCGCCGAACTTTGAGGAAAAAAAGCCTCCAGATTCTCCTGGCGGATGTGGTAGAAAAGTGGCGAATTTTTGGTCGACACGCCCTGGTACGGATGAAAGGGTGATCTGCTCGTTGTTGTGTGTTGATTTTGTCAGAAGGAGGAGAACTGAATGAAAATTCTCGTTACCGGCGCGGCCGGTTTTATTGGATTTCACCTCAGCAAGAAACTGTTGGGGATGGGCCATGAGATTGTTGGCCTCGACAATGTCAACGACTATTACGATGTTCGCCTGAAAGAAGCCCGGCTGGATATCTTGAACTCGGAAGACAAATTCTCCTTTATCCGCTGTGATCTTGCGGATCGGGAAGGGATGGAAGGGGTCTTTCGAGCCCAGGGCGTTCAGCGGGTCGTTCATCTGGCGGCCCAGGCCGGTGTTCGTTATTCCCTGACCAATCCCCATGCCTATGTGGACAGTAATCTTCAGGGGTTTGTGAATATCCTGGAAGGGTGCCGTCATCATCAGGTGGAGCACCTGACATATGCTTCATCCAGCTCCGTCTACGGAGCCAACACCGCGATGCCTTTCAGTGTCCACGATAATGTTGATCACCCTCTGTCGCTGTATGCCGCCAGCAAAAAGGCCAATGAACTGATGGCGCATACTTATTCCCACCTTTACGGCCTCCCAACCACAGGTCTCCGTTTCTTTACCGTTTATGGCCCCTGGGGACGACCGGACATGGCTCTTTTCCTGTTTACTAAAGCCATCCTGGAAGGATGTCCGATCGATGTCTTTAACCACGGGAATATGAAGCGGGACTTTACGTACATTGACGACATTGTGGAAGGGGTGTCCCGGGTCACCTTTAGTACCGCTGCTCCCAACGCGGACTGGTCTGGTGACGCTCCTGACCCGGGTACCAGCAAGGCCCCCTATAGAATTTACAATATCGGCAATAACAACCCTGTTCAACTGATGGATATGATTGGGATTCTGGAAGAATGTCTTGGGAAAACGGCAGAGAAGAATCTCCTTCCGATGCAGGATGGAGATGTCCCTGCGACTTATGCTAATGTCGACGCTCTTGTGAAGGATGTAGGATTCAAACCTGCGACCCCGTTGCAAGACGGTATCCGTAATTTTGTTCAATGGTACCGCTCTTTTTACAACGTCTAAAAGCGCTGGACCTCTCAATTACCGGGTGGTGGAATCGTTATGAAAAAAGCATTGATCACTGGAATAACCGGGCAGGATGGAGCCTATCTTTCCGAGTTCCTGCTCAAAAAAGGATACGAGGTGCACGGGATAAAACGTCGTGCGTCCTTGTTCAATACAGATCGAATTGACCATCTCTACCAGGATCCGCATGTTTCAAACCGGAATTTTATTCTTCACCATGGAGATCTGACCGACTCTACCAATCTGATTCGGATTATTCAGCAGGTCCAGCCTGACGAAATCTATAACCTGGCTGCGATGAGCCATGTGGCCGTCAGCTTTGAAACCCCTGAGTATACGGCCAATGCTGATGGCATCGGCACCCTCCGCATCCTTGAGGCCATCCGTCTTCTGGGGCTCGAAAAGAAGACCAGGTTCTATCAGGCCTCGACCTCGGAGCTCTACGGTCTGGTTCAGGAAATCCCCCAGAAAGAAACGACACCGTTCTATCCCCGCAGCCCCTATGCTGTGGCCAAGCTTTACGGCTACTGGATTACAGTCAACTACCGTGAGGCTTATGGTATCTATGCCTGCAACGGTATTCTGTTTAATCACGAAAGCCCGATTCGCGGAGAAACCTTTGTCACCCGGAAAATTACCCGGGCGATGGCTCGGATCAAGCTTGGCCTCCAGGATTGTCTCTACCTGGGCAATATGGACGCAAAGCGGGACTGGGGACATGCAAGAGATTATGTCGAGATGCAGTGGCTGATGCTCCAGCAGGATGAACCCGAGGATTTTGTCATTGCGACCGGTGTTCAATACAGTGTGCGTGACTTTGTCAATGCTGCCTGTAAAGAGCTTGGGATCGACATCCGGTGGGAAGGAGAGGGTGTTGATGAGAAAGGCTATGATGCCCAGGGCAAATGTATTGTCCAGGTGGATCCCCGGTATTTCAGACCCACGGAAGTCGAAACCTTGCTCGGCGATCCTTCGAAGGCCAAGGAAAAACTCGGCTGGGAACCGACGACCAGCTTTGATGAGCTCGTCGCGGAGATGGTGCGTGAAGACCTGAAGTCTGCTGAGAGAGACGAATTGGTCAAAAAGCACGGCTTTGATGCGTACGACTACCATGAGTGATTCCGACATGCGTAAAGATGCCAAAATTTTTATCGCCGGGCATCAGGGATTGGTGGGGTCCGCCATCTTTCGAAGATTGGAAGACCTAGGGTACACGAATCTGCTGGTCAAGACCCGGCAGGAACTGGATCTTACCCGGCAGGATGACACGGACAATTTCCTCAATTCCGAAAAACCCGATCTTGTCGTCCTGGCCGCTGCAAAGGTGGGTGGCATTCATGCCAACAATACCTACCCGGCAGAGTTTATTCGGGACAATCTCGCAATCCAGACAAATGTGATTCACTCGGCCTACCTGGCTGGAGTGAAGCGTCTCCTTTTTCTCGGCAGCTCCTGTATCTATCCGAAACTGGCGTCCCAGCCCATTTCGGAAGAGGCGTTGCTGACGGGACCGTTGGAGCCGACGAACGAGCCGTATGCATTGGCAAAGATTGCCGGCCTTTCCATGTGCAGCAGCTATAACAGACAATATGGGACCCGTTACTTTGCGGCCATGCCAACCAACCTTTATGGCCCAAATGATAACTTTGATCTTCAGAACTCCCATGTGCTGCCTGCCTTGATCCGGCGTTTCCATGACGCTCGTGTGAATGGCGATTCAGAGGTGATTGTTTGGGGGACGGGGGCCCCACGTCGTGAGTTTCTCTTTGTAGATGATATGGCTGCGGCCTGTGTTTTCCTGATGGAACAGACGGATGCAGCCATGGATCAGTTGATGGCGGAAACGGCCGGTCGTGGCTTTGTCAATGTTGGGTGCGGGGAGGATGTGTCCATCCGCGAGCTTGCAGAGACTGTTGCTCAGGTGGTCGGTTTCACCGGCGAACTGGTATTTGATACCAGCAAGCCGGATGGGACACCTCGAAAGCTATTGGACGTCTCTCAATTGAAGAAGATGGGATGGGAGCCCAAGGTGCCCCTGAAAGAGGGCATTGAAAAAACCTATCGTTGGTTCTTATCTGAGTTTAACGGGTGATTGGCTCGATTCCGGTGTTTTGAACCAATCCTTTTAATTTATGGTGGGAGAGATGAAGAGAATCTTAGTCACAGGAGGCGCCGGCTTTATTGGGTCCAATTTCCTGCATTTGCTTCTTCAGGGGGAAGGGGATTTTCAGGTCTTCAATCTGGATCGGCTGACTTACGCAGGGAATCTGCTGAACCTCTGCAGCGTAGAGGACGACCCCCGGTACCGCTTCATTGAGGGGGACATCTGTGATCAGAAACTTGTGACGGAGATCTTTCAGAGCCAGGAGATCGATACTGTTGTTCATTTTGCTGCCGAATCCCATGTTGATCGCTCTATTATGGGCCCGGGGGAGTTTATTCAGACCAACGTTGTAGGGACGTTTACTCTGCTGGAAGCAGCGAGACAAATGTGGCCTGAAGGAAAGGGCCGCTTTATCCACATCAGTACAGATGAGGTGTATGGTTCTCTTGGGGAAATCGGCCTGTTTTCCGAGGCAACCGCCTACGACCCCCGTTCGCCCTACTCAGCAAGCAAGGCTTCCTCCGACCATCTTGCCAGCGCCTACTTTCATACCTATGGTTTGCAGGTGATCATCACCAACTGTTCCAATAACTACGGCCCTTATCAATTCCCTGAAAAACTGATTCCCCTTATTATCCAGAATGCGCTTTCAGGGAAAGCTCTCCCCGTTTATGGGGATGGAATGAATATCCGTGACTGGTTGTACGTCGAGGACCATGCCAAGGCGCTGCTGAGAGTCCTGGAGGCAGGTGAGTTCGGAGAAACCTACAATATCGGTGGCAATAACGAACGCACCAACCTCGATGTTGTTCATACCATCTGCGACTTACTGGATGAGATGACTGAGCCTTTAGAGGCAGGAGGTAACCGAAGAGATCTTATCCAATTTGTCAAAGACCGGCCCGGGCATGATCGCCGTTATGCAATCGATGCCACCAAAATCAAAAATGAACTGGGATGGGACCCCTCGGTTGACTTTGCTCAAGGCATAAGAAACACCATCCAATGGTATTTGGATCAGGACGAGTGGACCAAGGCTGTTCTGGATGGTTCCTACAGAGACTACTACTCCAAGATGTACGAAGGCCGTTAATGTCTGGGGCGGAAGGGAAGAAGCTTGTCCTTTTGGGAAGTCAGGGGATGTTGGGGCAGATGGTCCTGACTTTGGCCCCGTCCAATTACAATATCGTTCCGTTGGATCGCTCCCAGCTGAATCTCGCCCGGTTGGACGAGATTGCCCCCTTTCTAAAAAGCTTGTCCCCCGACATCATCCTGAATTGTGCCGCCTACACAGCTGTCGATCGTTGTGAGGAGGCTGAAGAGGACGCTTTTCTTCTCAACGCACAACTCCCCGGAACCCTCGCCGCTGTTGCCAAATCCATCGGAGCGCGGTTGGTTCATATCTCAACCGACTATGTCTTTGATGGGAAAGGGACTGTTCCCTACTGTGAAGAAGATCCGGTTGGGCCTTTATCTGTTTACGGAAGATCCAAGCTGGAAGGGGAACAGCAAATCGAGAACAGTGGTTTGGACGATTGGCTGATCATAAGAACCAGTTGGCTTTACGGGCCCTGTGGGAAGAACTTTGCCGACACCATTCTCAAATTGGCAAAGGAGAGAACGGCTCTTTCGGTTGTGGACGATCAAGTTGGTTCACCGACATTCACCGGCGATCTTGCCGATGCCATCTTTTGTTTATTGGAAACCGATGCCAAAGGGATGTTCCATTTCTCCAGTGACGGCAGTTGCAGTTGGTACGGTTTTGCTTGTGCATTGATCGAAGGGGAGAAATGTGCAGGGGGCGACCTGACTATCGAATCGATCCAACCGATTGACACCGGCGGCTATCCGCTTCCCGCAACACGACCTGCGTATTCCGTTCTCTCCAAGGAGAGGTACCAGGAGGTGACAGGCGCGGTGGTGCCACACTGGAGAGATGGACTCGCACGTTTTTTTGAGTGCCGAAAAAATGAGAATTTAAATTCGGGGGAAAAATGCAGCCAATAAAGAAGGGAATTGTTTTGGCGGGTGGGGCCGGTACACGCCTCTATCCATTGACGCTCATTGCAAGCAAGCAACTGCAGCCGGTTTATGACAAACCGATGATCTATTATCCGCTTGCGACCTTAATGATGGCCGGCATCAATGAAATCCTGATCATTTCCACCCCCGAGGACACACCGCGATTTGAGGACCTTCTGGGTGATGGCAGCCGTTTCGGGATCTCTCTCTGTTACAAGGTACAACCTGAGCCTAAGGGGATTGCACAAGCCTTTTTGATCGGTGAGGAGTTTATCGGGGAGGATTCGGTCGCCCTTATCCTTGGTGACAACCTGTTTTACGGAAAAATGGAGCTGGACAGGATTTGTGAAGGTTTTCAATCCGGGGCCAAGGTTTTCGGTTATCCGGTACAGGACCCTGAACGCTACGGCGTCGTGGAATTTGATTCCGAGGGTCGGGCGATAGGTATTGAGGAGAAACCGGCAAAGCCGAAATCCCATTATGCGGTCCCGGGGTTGTACCTCTATGACCATCGTGTTGTGGATTTGACCAAACAGCTCACTCCTTCCGCCCGGGGAGAACTTGAAATAACCGATCTTAACCTGGCCTACCTCCGTTTGGGTGAACTGAATGTTGAAAAGCTCGGCCGCGGTATTGCCTGGCTCGACACCGGAACTCATATGAGTTTGCTGGAAGCGAGCCATTTTATCGGTACCATTGAGGCCCGCCAGGGATTGAAGATCGCCTGTCTGGAAGAGATTGCCTACCGAAAAGGGTTTATCTCGAAAAGCGCCCTTGAGACGATCGTTGCGGATATGCCCCGGTCCAGCTATGCCAATCATCTTGAATTGGTTTTGGGAGATGGCATCTGATGAACATCATAAAAACAGCGATTCCCGAGGTTTTGATTATTGAACCAAAGGTCTTTGGGGATCATCGTGGCTTCTTCTTCGAAAGCTTCAATAAAGAACGATGGGAGAACCAGACAGGTCTTCCCGGAGATTTTGTCCAGGATAATCATTCTTCCTCTCAAAAGGGGGTGTTAAGAGGGCTGCACTATCAACTGTCCCCGTGGGCACAGGGAAAACTCGTTCGATGTACCTATGGGGAGGTCTGGGATGTTGCTGTTGATTTAAGAAGATCCTCTGAGACCTTTGGTCAGTGGGTCGGGGTTACCCTGTCGGCTGAGAACAAACGGCAACTGTGGATTCCCGAAGGTTTTGCTCACGGTTTTATAACACTTTCGGAAAAAGCAGAATTCCTGTACAAAACAACCAACTATTATGCCCCGGATGCTGAAAGAACCATTCGGTGGGATGACCCCGAACTGAATGTCTCCTGGCCCGATAACGTGACACCCATTGTATCCGGGAAGGATGCCCGCGGTTCTTCCTTTGAGGGTGCAGAGCTTGTCGACTGATGGGATCTTGTAAGGGGGAAAATGGTGCGTGGACAGTATCATCGTTCAGACTGATGAGCTTTTAGGACGTGCCGGACTGGCTCGAGTTTTTCTTATTGAGGGCCCTGTGGCTGAATAACAGGGGTAATGCGTGAATCTGGGGGAATATTGCGGTATCTGGTGCTCGGAGCAAACGGCTTTCTAGGAAGCCATTTATTGAAGACCCTTATTGAATCTGGGCACCAGGTTGTTGCCTACGATCAGCATGAGGGTCCTTCAAGCGGTTTCGCCGATGAGCAATTACGATGGGTTCAAGGCGATTTTTGCCAGGAAGATGATTGGCAAACGATCCTGTCTGAAGTCGATGTATGCTTTCATCTCATATCTACCACAGTGCCCAAAACATCGACGGACGATCCTGCTTTGGATGTCTCTCAAAACCTTGTAGGTACCATCCGGCTGCTCGAAGCAGCAAGAGGGGCACAGGTTAAGTTTGTTTTTGTCTCCTCTGGTGGAACGGTGTACGGGAAGGTTCAGACACGCCTTGTCGACGAAACGCATCCCACCGATCCTCTGTGTTCCTATGGCATCTGTAAGCTTGCCATAGAAAAATATTTTCAGCTTTATCGTCACCTCTATCAGACCGATGGAATCATCCTTAGGATTGCGAATCCTTACGGGGAATGGCAAAGTCCGGATGCCGTCCAAGGGGTGATTGCCGTTTTTCTTGGAAGAATCCTGCGGAATCAACCCATTGAAATCTGGGGCGATGGTGAGGTCATCAGAGATTACATCTACGTCCAGGATGTCGTGAGCGGAATGATTGCCGCTTCCAACTATTCGGGAGAAGAAACGATGTTCAATCTTGGGTCTGGGAGCGGAATCAACCTCAAGCAGCTTTTAAACAAGATCGAAGAAGTTGCCGGAACTCAAGGCGAAGTGACCTTCCATCAGGGGCGGGCCTTTGATGTCCCACGGAATGTATTGAATATTGAGCGCGCGCGAAAAGAACTTAACTGGGCTCCCAAAGTGACGCTTGAAGAAGGGCTTCAGAAGACAGTAGTGTGGATGAAAACCAATTTTATTGACCGATCGGCCGAAGGTTAGGCGAACGTCTTTCACGCATTGTTTTCCGGATGACTCAGGACAGATATGTCGATTAAAGCATTATTCCAACTCTTTTTATTACCAAAGGAGCGCCTCACGGTATGTTGGCTCTTTCTTGGCGTGCTTGTGATGAGCCTTCTCGAGACGGCTGGTGTCGCATCCATAGCACCCTTTATGGCTGTCGTCACCAACCCCAAGATGATTCATACCAACCCTTACCTTCAGACGGTCTATCAGTTTTTTTATTTTTCCAACGATAACCAGTTCCTGATTTTTGTCGGTCTCTCCGCTCTTGTTGTGCTGACCGTTTCCAACAGTTTCAGTGCCTTTATGATTTGGCGAATGACCACCTTTGCCAATATGCAGGGGCACCGGCTTGCCAACCGGATTCTGAAGAACTACTTATATCAGCCTTACCTTTTTTTTCTAAATCGAAATTCGGCCGAACTGGGGAAAAATATCCTTACGGAGGTTGACCGCATTATCAATGGAATCCTTACCCCAGGCATGCAGGCTATCTCCAAGTTGATTACGGCCTGTTTCATTTTTATCTTTCTTATTGTGATCGATCCGGTTCTTTCTCTTTGTGCTGCCGGTCTGTTTTCAAGTGGATACCTGCTTATTTTCAGTCTCGCTCGAAAACGCCTGCATTCTTTGGGCGAAAAATCGACGGAAGCTGTTTTCAGAAGGTTCAAAACCTCCGATGAAGCATTTTCAGGCATCAAGGACATAAAGCTTCGGCACCAGGAAGGCGAGTTCCAGGGGCGCTTTTCCATCCCGTCCATGGCCAGTGCCCGTTATCAGGCACAGGCACTTCTGATCTCACAACTCCCAAGGTACGCTCTTGAGACCATTGCTTTTGGCGGAATTCTGAGCATTGTCGTTTTTTTGATCTCAAGGGAGCTGAACAGCGAGCAAATTGTGCCCTTACTGGCCCTATATGCATTGGCCGGTTACAGATTGATGCCCGCCTTTCAACAGATTTATCAGGGGATCAGTTCAGCACGGTATCACTTCCCCGTGCTTCAGGTTCTTGGGCGTGATTTGCAGTTGGAGGTTGAAGGTGTCAGGGATAACCCCGTGGCAGACAACCCATTGCAGATACAGGAAGCCTTGCGCTTGCGAGACATCGAGTTCTCCTATTCGGGCTCATCCGCTCCCGTACTGAACAAGCTCAATCTCGAGATCCGAAACAACACAACGGTTGGATTTGTTGGCGGGAGCGGGGGAGGAAAGACGACCCTTGTGGATGTCATCCTGGGGCTTTTAGTCCCTCAGCACGGGGAGCTCTCCGTTGATGGCACTCCCATTGACGATAAAAACAGGGCCGCCTGGCAAAAAAACCTGGGATATGTTCCCCAAACCATATACCTCACAGACGATACGATCGAATGCAATATCGCTTTTGGTGTCCCCAGGGATCGGATATGCGAGGACCAAGTCAGGCGTGCTTCCAAACTTGCTGAACTGGATGAGTTTATCCAATCCCTGCCGGAGGGATTCGATACGCCCGTGGGAGAGCGCGGAGTTCGATTGAGCGGTGGCCAACGGCAGAGGATAGGGATCGCTCGTGCTCTCTACCATAATCCTGAGGTCCTTGTTTTGGATGAGGCGACCAGCGCGCTGGATGGGGTCACCGAATCTGCAGTCATGGACGCCATTCACAACCTGACCCATAAGATGACTATTATCATTATTGCCCACAGACTGGGGACTGTGAAACAGTGCGATGAGATCCATCTCATCGAAAAAGGTGTAATCACCCAAAGTGGCAGCTATGATTATTTGCTGGCCCACAACCAGAAATTCCGAGAAATGGCGCAACTTTAAAGAAAAAGTTCGTTTTGTGCGAATGGATTTTAAGTATGAGGGAGGAACGAATGAAAGCAGTAATCCTGGCTGGTGGTCTAGGTACCCGAATCGCTGAAGAAACAACCATAAAGCCCAAGCCAATGGTTGAAATCGGTGGACGCCCCATTTTATGGCACATTATGAAAGGGTACTCGACTCACGGTATCAACGACTTCATTATCTGTTGTGGGTATAAAGGTTATATTATCAAAGAGTACTTCGCCAATTATTTCCTCCACATGTCCGATGTGACCTTTTGTATGAAGGAAAACCGTATGGAGGTCCATCAAAAACGGGTCGAGCCCTGGACGATCACTCTTGTAGACACCGGCGAAGCAACAATGACCGGCGGCAGAATCAAGCGGATAGGTTCCTACGTTGAAGAGGATGAGGCCTTTTGTCTTACCTACGGAGACGGTGTCAGTGACGTCAATATCTCAGAGCTTATAGCGTTTCACAAGGCTCAGGGAACACAAGCGACACTGACTGCGGTTACCCCCCCGGGACGGTTCGGGGCCCTTGGTATTGATGATAACAAGGTGTCTAACTTCCAGGAAAAGCCCAAAGGTGATGGCGGACGGATCAATGGCGGGTTTTTTGTCCTGTCCCCGAAGATTCTGGACCTTATTGAGGGCGATCAGACCATTTGGGAACGCGAGCCGATGGAAAAGCTTGCTGAGAAAGGTGAAATGTCCGCCTATATGCATGACGGATTCTGGCAGCCGATGGATACGTTGCGGGACAAGATGGGTTTGGAAGAGATGTGGGATGGAGGGAAAGCGCCTTGGAAGATCTGGTAGCAAAAAGCGAATTCTGGAAGGGGAAGAAGGTCCTTGTAACGGGCCATACCGGTTTTAAGGGCAGCTGGCTTTCACTCTGGCTCCAGGCTATGGGTGCAGAGGTTTCCGGAATCGCTTTATCGCCACCCACCCAGCCCAGCCTCTTTGAAGAGGCATCGGTTGCCGATGGGATGACTTCGTTTATCGGGGATATCCGCGACCAGGAAATCGTAAGGGACGTGTTTTCTAAAACGGAACCTGAGGTTGTTTTTCATCTGGCCGCTCAGCCCCTTGTGCGTTATTCCTATCAGGACCCTGTTGAAACCTATGGCACCAATGTTATGGGGACACTACACATTCTTGAGGCCATCAAAGAGGTCGGTAGCGTCCGGGCGGCCGTTATGGTGACCACCGACAAGTGCTATGAAAACAAGGAATGGGAATGGGGTTACCGGGAGAATGAGCCGATGGGTGGGTACGATCCCTACAGCAGCAGCAAGGGTTGCGCAGAACTCCTGATCTCTTCGTACCGGAACTCGTTCTTTCCTGAGGACTCTTATTCAACCCATCGTACGGCCATTGCAAGCGGTCGGGCCGGGAATGTTATCGGGGGCGGTGACTGGGCAATGGACCGCCTGATCCCTGACATTATCAGGGGGTTCCAGGCTCAGGAAGAGGTGTACATTCGGAACCCGAACGCAATCCGTCCCTGGCAGCATGTCCTGGAACCGCTTATGGGATATCTTCAGCTGGCAGAAAAGTTGTTTGAAAATGGCATCCCTTACACCGATGGCTGGAATTTCGGGCCCCATGACGCCGATGCCAAACCTGTCGAATGGATCGTCCGCCAGATGGCGGCAGAATGGCCCCAGGACGTTAAATGGAAGGTGGATGCCGGGGAGCACCCTCATGAGGCAACCTATCTGAAGTTGGATTGCTCAAAAGCCAAACAACGACTTCAGTGGGAGCCCCGCTGGAACCTTTCCAAGGCGCTCAAGATGATCGTCCGTTGGCATACTCTGGAGGCACAGGGGGGCGACCTCAAGGATGAATGCCTCAACCAAATCAACGACTACCTTTCCGTGAAGGATGACACCTATGAGTCAAGCTGAATTACGCAAAGAAATCTTAGCACTGGTTCAACGGTATGGAGATGCCGCAAACCAGAAAAGTGGGTTTGAACCCGGTGTTTCAACCGTCCCTCCTTCAGGGAAAGTCATTGGAGGGACAGAGCTCAGATATGCCGCTGAGGCCGTACTGGATGGCTGGCTGACGACCGGCCGTTTCAACGATTCGTTTGAGGGACAGCTTGCTGACTATGTCGGTGTGCAACATGCCCTGACGGTGAATTCAGGCTCCTCCGCGAACCTGCTGGCACTCACGGCACTGACCTCGCCCAAACTCGGTAAAAGACAACTGACTCCTGGCGATGAGGTTATCACTGTCGCTGCCGGTTTCCCCACAACGGTCAACCCGATACTCCAGAATGGGCTGATTCCGGTGTTTGTTGATGTTGGAATCCCGGACTACAACATTCAGGTAGAGATGCTTGAGAAAGCGCTTACCGGGAAAACCCGGGCCATCATGATCGCCCACACACTTGGTAACCCCTTTAACCTGGATCAGGTGAAGGCGTTTACCGAAAAACATGGCTTATGGTTGGTTGAGGACTGCTGTGATGCCCTGGGTTCAACCTACGGGGGGCAGAAGGTGGGGACCTTTGGCGATGTGGCGACTCTCAGTTTCTATCCTGCACACCATATCACTATGGGGGAGGGCGGTGCCGTTCTGACAGACGACGACGAACTGGCAGTGCTGATTGAATCCTTCCGTGATTGGGGCCGCGATTGCAACTGCCCCCCAGGGCAGGACAACACCTGCAGGAAAAGATTCCGGCAACAGTTTGGCAGTCTGCCGCAGGGTTATGACCACAAATATGTCTATTCTCATGTTGGCTACAATTTGAAGATTACCGACATGCAGGCTGCTCTCGGGGTTGCTCAGCTTGAACGCCTGGAACAGTTTGTTTCCCAGCGCAAGGCGAATTTTGACTACCTGAAAAAGAAACTTCAACCGCTGGCAGACTATCTGATCCTCCCTGAGGCCACTGAGAATTCAGACCCCTCCTGGTTCGGGTTCCCTTTGACATTGAAAGAGGGTGCCTCCTTCTCCAGGGTCCAGCTCCTTCAGAACCTTGATCAAAATAAAATCGGCAGCCGACTCCTCTTCGCAGGGAATCTGACCAAGCAGCCCTATATGGAGGGTGTTGAACATCGTGTTGTCGGGGAGTTGAAAAATACGGATCAGATCATGGAAAACACGTTCTGGATTGGGATTTATCCTGGGGTGACTCAGGAAATGCTCGATTTTACCGCCGACTCCATCGGCGCCTTTATTGAGCAGAACCGATAGGGAAGATTATGCAGATCATCGAGACGTCTCTGGCGGGATGCTTTGAGGTCCGGTTCCAGGTGATGGAAGATCGTCGGGGGACCTTTGTAAAAACCTTCCATGAGCAGCAGTTCAAGGAGATGGGTCTGGAGACCGATTGGCGTGAAAGCTACTATTCTGTTTCCAGAAAAGATGTGATTCGTGGGATGCATTTTCAAACGCCCCCTCACGACCACGCCAAAATTGTTACCAGTCTCGTTGGAGATGTCCTCGATGTCGCAGTGGATTTGCGAAAAAAATCACCGACATTTGGGAGATGCCACTCCCTGGTGCTTTCGCCTGAAAAGGGCAATGCATTTTATCTTCCCGCAGGGATCGGGCATGGTTTTTTATCCCTTTCTGATGAGACGGTCATGCTCTACAACGTCTCAACGGTTTACGCACCCGAGAGCGACACCGGTGTGCTCTGGAGTTCTCTCCCTTTCGACTGGCCGGTAGAGAACCCTGTCGTTTCCCAAAGGGACCAGGGTTTTGTTCCTCTCAGCCAATTTGAGACACCTTTCCTATGAAGATAGCCGTTACCGGAGCTACGGGATTCGTCGGTCGCCATATTGTCTCCTGCCTGGTCGATCGAGATCACCAGGTCGTTGCCATATCCAGGGATGAGAAGAAAGCCCGTGCCCTGAGTTGGTATGACAGGGTCAGTTACTTTGCCAAAGATATTTATGCGCTGAGCTCCGACGATATGGGCTTGTTGAAAGATGTCGATGCGTTGATTCACCTGGCCTGGCCTGGGCTGCCCAACTATAAGGACATGTTCCACCTGGAGGAGAACCTCCCCAACGATTACCAGTTTATAAAAAAAGTCGTTGAAGCCGGAGTCACTCATGTTCTGGTAAGTGGGACCTGTTTTGAATACGGGATGATGAATGGAGAATTAACCTCCGAAACGGTCCCTCAACCGACAACGCCCTATGGAGAAGCCAAAGATTCGTTGCGCCGGCATCTTTCCCTTTTGCAAAAGTCTCTGCCTTTCACGCTGCAGTGGGTTCGCCTCTTTTACATGTTCGGTGAGGGACAGAACTCCAAGAGCCTCCTCGCGCTTTTGGACCAGGCCATAGACAAAGGCGAGGCTGTTTTCAATATGTCGGGTGGAGAACAGTTGCGGGATTACCTTCCTGTCGAGGAGAGTGCGCTCCGGATCGTGCACGTCCTTGAAAAGGGACCGCTGAACGGGATTTGGAATTGTTGTAGTGGCAGACCTGTTTCCGTGCGTCGTCTGGTTGAAGAACATATCCAAGAACGTGGGGCCGTCATGCGTCTGAATCTGGGATATTACCCTTACCCGGATTATGAACCCATGGCTTTCTGGGGTAAGGACGATATTTCCGATGGATAAAAAGCACCGCCCTGAGGAGCCGTTGGTCAGTGTCGGGCTCCCCACGTATAACCGGCCCGAAGCGCTTGACCGGGCTTTGGATATCCTTTGTGAGCAGACCTATAAGAATATTGAAATCCTCGTGTCGGATAATGCCTCACCCGACGACAGGGTGAAGGTTGTAGCCTTGGAGCGATTGAAGCAAGACACGCGTATCAAATATTTCCGACAGGACCGTAATACTGGGGTGCTTTTTAATGCCGAAGCCGCTCTGCGGGAAGCCAACGGGAAGTATTTCATGTGGTTCTCCGATGATGATTGGCGTGCCCCTCAATTTATCGAGACCTTGGTTTCCCAGCTTGAAAAACATCCGGAGTGCGATCTCGCTTTTTGTGACTACTACGAAGTGAAAGAGGATGGAGCACGAGCTTCTGGTTATCCGGTCAGCCATCTTCCCATCTTTAAACCGTTCACGCATAAAAATCGCCTGTGGCGACGCTTGCTTTATTATTGGCAGGATGCTGCCAACGGGAAAAGTAATCTTTTCTATTCGTTAATCCGAAAAACGGCCTTAGATGATTTGAGCCTTTCCAAGATCAGTGGCAATTTCAGCTATTTGAATATGGACGGGCTGATTGTCTTCAATCTTTTAAAGAGAAGTCATCTGGCTCTTGTTTCCGAAACGATGTGCACCCTGACCTGTGGCAACGTAAAACACTATGACGATGGTGTGAGTGGAAAGGGTGACGCCAAGAGAGGACTCTGGCGGAAGATTCGGGATTTCTATCAGCATCATCAGATCGACCGAAAACGGTTCCTTGAAAATACGCAACATCCTGTTGAGGTCCTGGGGATTTACACACTCTTTTTACCAAAGGTCTGTTTCCTGCTGATGCAACCTGTCAAACGGACCTTCCGGCAGAGATGGCGTAAATTCAAAGAGACCGTTGGAACGTTGTATTATCGGTTATCTTCGAAGGCGTATGGTGCTGGGACGATCCCGCCGGGGGATAAGCTGCAACTTCCTCAGGTAACACTGATCGCCCTTGCCACAAAGGATGTGGAAGCGACCTATCAGGGACTGCTATACAGTTGCCGGGGTGTTGACTTTGGCGACGTCAAGTTAATTTCCCACTATAAACCGGAGGGGTTTGACGACAACAAGGTCAAGTATGAAGCCATTGAACCGATGGCCACTATTGATGACTGGTGCAAAACCGTTGTCTACGACCTGGGCGATTATGTTGAAACGGACTTCGCGCTGCTGGTCCATGCGGATGGCTTCGTTGTGAACCCGAGTTCCTGGAGGGACGACTTTCTGGAGTATGACTATATCGGCGCCCCCTGGCCGCTGCCGGAGGATGATTTTTCCTACAGAGACATTCATGGGAACATTGTCCGGCAGGGGAACAGTGTGGGGTTGAGGAGCAAGAAGCTTCTGGATTTCCCGCGGGAAGCCGGGCTCCTATGGGAACCCTTGCATGGGTTCTACAACGAAGATGGCTTTATCTGTGTCAAAAACAGACACATCTTTGAGGACGCAGGTATGAAATTCGCCCCTCTCGATGTCGCCAAATATTTATCCCATGAAAATATGATCCCGGAAATTAAGGGGATAAAGCCCTTTGCTTTCCACAAGTGGGCAGGGTCAAACAGGATCTATCCCAGGTTTTAAAAACGATGATAATCACCGAACTATACAATGGCCAGGGGCTCGGGAATCAATTATGGAGCTATGTTGTTACCCGTGTTTTAGCGTTCGATAGAGGAGTCCCTTTCGGGATTCAGTCCCCGGAAAAATTCAAGGGTGGCGAGTTCCTGGATCTTGATTTCGGCCAGGATGTTGTCGGTGGGGAGGGCCCCGAAGGTGGGCCACCGGTCAGCTTGCCCGAGGGCATAGATCACTACTATGTCGAAAAGGACACCTGGAATCCTCATTTCAACTGTGACATTCGGGGCTTCGATAAGGAGGTTCGTCATATTGAGGATCACACAAAGATCGAGGGGTATTTTCAGTCGGAGGAACTGATAGGGCATCGCAAGAAAGAGATCCGGGAGTGGCTTTCGGTAAAACCGAGGATG
>JANQIN010000273.1 GCA_028282145.1 Thermodesulfobacteriota bacterium
GATCGGGCCGGTCTGGTCGGAGCCGACGGACCGACCCATCATGGAGTGTTCGATCTCAGTTTTCTGCGCCATATCCCCAATATGGTGGTTTCTGTCCCCCGCGACGAACAGATGCTGCGCCGTCTTATGGTGACAGCCTCTCAGTTTGACGGCCCGTTTATGTATCGCTATCCACGGGGAGCGGCTGTGGGTGTTCCTCTGGAGGACCCGGTTCTCCCCCTGGAGATCGGCAAGGCCGAAAAGCTTCGGGAGGGCCGGGACGGCACTCTGATCGCTGTGGGTACGGCGGTACAGGAAGCTCTTGTTGCCGCAGAAGAGCTCGCTGCCAAAGGCCTGCAACTGGCGGTGGTCGACGCGACCTTTGTCAAACCTCTGGACGCAGAGATGCTTCGCGAAGAGGCTCTCAAGACCGGCGCTCTGATCATGGTGGAAGAGAACGCCGCCCAGGGAGGGTTCGGCAGTGCGGTCCTGGAGTTCCTCAGTCAGGAAGGTCTGCAGCCTCGCACTCTGCTGGTGGCTTTGCCGGACAACTTTGTCGAACAGGGCACCCAGAACGAGCTTCGACAGATCAGCGGTATCGACGCCACAGCGATTGTGGAGAAGGTCGGCGACTTCCTGCACGATCGGTTGCCAAAAGCCAGCGGCGCTGCGAGTTAACCTGAAAGCCATCTCGAAGGAGATGGCTTTTGTTTTTCAGGGTGGATAGATGATGAAATCGGTTGCCCGACGGATCGGACAAAGTCTCTTTTTTCTCCTGCTTCTTGGCCTCACAGGATGTTCTTCGTCCGAGTTCCGGTTGAAGAACCTCGCCAAAACCGATATCGATCTGGTCACCGATCTTCACCTTCAACAGGCGGATCAGCATTTGAAGGAACTGACGATCAAGCTCTACAAGAGAAATCCCAGAGAACTGAAGAAGGCGGGGGGAGCGACCATCGAAAGCCGGCTGCAGCAGCTCTTTGACGCAGTACGTCCTGCCCAGACCGGAGAGTTGGAGGGAGCCGTCGATGCGGAGGCGCTGTTGCTGACCTTTGAGCCGGATTTCTCCGGGGACCGGGTCTTTGCCCTGATGTCGGGCCTGGTGGGGATGCTCCACACGGCGTACGGTAACAAGGAAGAGTTCTTTATGTTGTCGGAACTCGATGGGCAGTCGCTGTACAACTCGGCCCGGAATATCGAAATTCTCGTCTGGCGATTGAAACACCGGCTCAATGAAAAAGGCGAGCCGTTTCTTCTGACCAACAGTCGGTCGGATGAGGTGAACAACCTCAGTTACGAAAGATTATTCGGCAAACTGATCGCCATTCAGGACATGATCGCCCGTATCGCAGCCGACAAGTCCAAACGTCGGATCAACTTTGTGGTCCATAATGTCGCTTCGGCGGCCTTTCTGCCGGTTGGATTGTAACAGCCTTCCTTCTCTCGACGTCCGGATTCCGCCAATAAAAAAGCCGCCCCGGAAGGGGCGGCTTAAAATCACTTAAATTTTCACTTAAATTTCTTCCGAAGAGTCAATGCCGCTAAGCCGGCACCCAGAAGAAGAATCGTTCCCGGTTCCGGAACCGGAGCCGACGGCGGCACTGTCGGATTCGGTTCTGGAGTGGGGGGCGACGCAAAGTCGGTGGCTAAGACTGATTTCGCCAAAGAAACGGCCCAGACACTTTCGACATTGTTCACATCGATGTCGATTTTGATTCTCAGGCCCGTCATGATTTCAAGCATCAGGTGGGACACATCAAACGTCGTGTAAGACCATGCATCCGGAGTCCCTTGCAAGGTGCCAAGCGGCATCCAGTCGTTCAGCAGGATGCTGAAGGCGTACACCACATTCGTCTCCGGAAAGTGTGGCGGCGGTGCAAGAAAGTCATCGACATCAAAAGATGAGATGCTCAGTTGGGCATTAAAGAAGGGATCGGTGATAGCCGTGTGCTGCCATTCCCAGTCCTGATCGAAATACCTGTAGTAAGGGCTGTCGTACTTGGACGTATCATCCGGTACAAAAAAGCCGGTACCGTATTCCTGAACATCGACCATAGGTAAAGCGAATACTGCGGACGCCCCCCCCCACATGAGACTCACCATAAGGCAAAGTCCTGCTAAAATGCGCATTGTTTTTTCTCCTGTCGTCAGCAATCATGAAAAATCTTAAATCCCCCGTTTGGAGAGCGTAGTTTCTGCAGATTTTATACCAAGGCGGGTTAACGCCTCAGAAAGGGGGCTTATTGACTTTTGAATCTAATAGGATTGTCCTAGTGTAAGCTTTTTCGACAGCAGTTTTAGGGAGTTATGAGGATGGACACTGCAAAAAACTCTGTGCAGTGGCGGGGGGTCGGCTGTCTGTTGCGGCGAAAAAGTCACAAGAAACAGGATCCCGAATCCCTACAATAGAATCCTGTGTGCCATGTCTGCCACTCCTGAAGAAGGCCCTGCTGTCAAGCGGGTTCACAGGGTTGGCGAACGAGTCTTCGGCCGGCCTTTCTTAACGCCGGAAGTGCCTGTTTTCGTACAATAAAGGAGACTAAACCTATCCTTTTTATCGGTTTAGAAGGGCTCCCTCGTGAACCGCATTAAGAATTGTACATTTTTCCGACAGAACGCCATTACATGCGCAAATCAATTTTCTTTTTCCCTTTCCGGATATCGATCCCTTTCGTCGTTGGGTCATAAACGTGCCGCAACCCCGAAACGAAGGCTTTTGCTGCCGTTACCATATCGGAAGATGAGAGGTATCTCATTTGTTACAGTAAAAAGCAGTGTGAAAACAGCAGGTTAAACAAATGTAAAAGCGTCTCTTCACTGTTGACTCCCAAGGCTTTGGTATGAGAAAAGGCCTAATCAGAATTGCAATGCTATGTAAGACATGGGACTGAATGGGGAGGGGTGCCGTGCTAAAAACGGCCTTAGTACATCATCAAAGTAAGTTCACACACCAACCGTACCCGTCGGCTGCTGCCGATGCGTGCGGTTTTTCTTTTTTGAGCGGAGGGTGACATGTCTGATTACGACCTTAGTGCGAGGGAAGAACATCTTTATGGACTTGCAGAAGAGGAGGCAATGAGTATTTTGCCCAATTCCGCAGGTGATTGGGGCGGGTTATTCTTCTCTCTTGTTAAACAGTATGGAAGATCAAAACTCCCCGAAGCTATTGGGAATCAGATCGATAAACTTGAGTTTGTCTATGACGTCGGCGGTGTGACGGTTTCTTCTGTTGTTGATACCGTTGATTTGATGACCCCGCATGCCTCAGGACTCAATATTGAGACTCTGGATGATTCCCAGTTCCGTGATTTGTTTAGAGGGGTTTTTACCTGGATTGCCGGTGTTGCAGGCGGGTATCTTGGTGGTGCTTGTGGTTTAGTGGCTGGTGGCCCCAACGGGGCCTTTTTGGTGGGAACCGCTGCCGAAAATCTCTCTCAGGATGTTGCCAACAGTGTTTTTGCCAATGTATTTGGTGCTAGCTACAAATACCTCTACGATAGAGAGAGCAATATTTATTATCTTCAATCCAATGATGGGTTGGAACTCGGTTTTCGCCAATTTTATAGCGATTATTTAGGTGTAGATAAAAATTGGTCGATTTTTAAAGACGGTTCCAGTGCATCCATCTCTCATGAGATCACTCAAAGTGGAAGCTTCTATAGAGTCAATTCAGGTCAATATACCGACAAGATTTCCCAAGGTGATTTTTATCAGTTCTTGCGCTCTGTTGACTCCAATATGGATGTTTCCTTCTACGGTGGATCCGACGAACATCTGTATAACTTTATTAACTATGATGTTGATGAGCTTACTACCATCTCCGAATCAAATTACGGAATGTATGCTCTATTGCAAAGCCGACCTTATGTTACGGATAAGCATCAGAGTGACTATGCCGCGATAGATCCCGCCGACTATAGTTTTAGTTTTCGATCTGATAAGGCCAAGCTGGTTTATTATCTTACCCGGCCCGGAACCCAAATTGAAAATGGTCCTACGACTCATTTTGTGGACCTGGAAAATAACATCGATTTCCAAAGGTTGTTTTCGGGTAATCCACCCTCAAGCGGTTCTCCTTTCATGGAAATCGCATTTGGGAGCAGTGATACGGATAGGCTCCGCGGTTCAGAACATGACGACCATCTTTATGGGATGCAAGGGGTCGATTTTATTTATGGCGAGGGTGGGAAGGATCATATTGAAGGCGGCAAAGGGAGTGACTGGCTGTATGGTGGAGGTGACAAGGACAGTTATTTTTATCAAGCGGGTGATGGGCACGATTCCATCATTGATACGGAGGATTCGGGAGAAGCCAACGATATCTGGGTGTCGGGAATCAAACTCGACGGTCTGGATACTGAACTGACAAGGAACGATCTTGTTCGTGGTGACTATACCTGGGAAGACAGCACCAATGGTCTTCGATACGACTGGTACAGCAGCATAGAGCAGCTGACGGTCACCGGGGCTGCGTTAGGGGGGGCAGGTAACAGTATCACTCTGACAGATATCGTCGATTTAGAGACTTTGGAGGACCGCTTTGGTATCGATCTTGGTCTGGACTACAAGGCGGCGTTTGTCCACGAATCATCCAACCCCTATTCCAATCTTGTTTATGAGGCAGAGGACCTGTCTCTTTCGATGGATGAATACAGTTCCGAAGCCTTTAATTTGATGCTGAATAAATCCCTTTACGCAGGGGATCAGATTTTCATAGAAGTGAGTGGCTCGGTGGACTACAGTCAACTTACTTTGCATTACCTCGGACAAGAGTTCTCTCTGGAAGATGGTGCAATCACAATAGATGCCTCTGAAAAACAAACCCTCTATACCTTTGGTTTGTCTCATCAAGGGAATCTCTCCAAAGATGAAACCGTCGCACTGAATGTCACCCTGAAAAGAAAAGACGAGAGCGGCAACTTCCTGGAAATCCCCGCAGAAAATCAATATCTCCTCGAGATTTTGGACAAGCCCACCGCAGAAACACCTCAAAACACCGATGGCTACCATAAAATATTTGGAGATGCCAAAAGGCACTTCGCCACATTGCCTCTGGGAGCCTCACTCCCTTCGAACTGGGTAGGTCATCTACAAAAGATAGATATCGATAACGATGGTACTTGGGATCACCAGGCGGTGAACTATTACATCGTTGATGAAAACGGTACAGCTACTGAACCATTTATGGAAGAGCGAATTGACTGGTTGGATGATACAGGCAGTAATGACTATATCGCCACCGGCGCAATGAACGATTATGTAGATATAGATCACGGCGGAAACGACATTGTCGAAACAGGGTCGGGGAATGACCGTGTTTGGATGGACGAGAACGCGACCGGCAATGTCGTTTTTCGAGGGGGAGATGGTCGGGATATCCTGACCAGCCGCGATGGCGATGATGTGTTGGAAGGCGGAGCGGATGCCGAATTCGTGTTGAATTGGGGAGGGGCGGACATCCTGCAAAGCGGGCACGGGAACGATCGTGTCTATGGCAATGTTGAAATTGATACTGAGGATGCTATCGCTGCCGGTGCCGTGCAAGAAGGATCCGGGGTCCAGGGCGATTATGTCGATGCCTCTTTTGGCGATGACCTTGTCATCACCGATGCCGGGAATGACATGATTTCCGGGGGCGATGGAGACGACACGCTGATCGGTGGCGGTGGGAATGACTTTTTCTTCGCTGACTCCGATGTGACCTCAGACGGGTTTCAAATTGCCGGATTCGGTTGGGGTATGGCGTCCTGGGTCGAGAATGGTACATGGCGCCTCGAAACGACAAATTTCGAAGTCGAGTCCGCGGACGGCATAGGGAACGACGTCATCTATGCCGGAGCCGGTAACGACCATGTCCGGGCAGAACGCGGGGACGACCTTGTTCACCTTGAAGCCGGTGACGATTTAGCCTCGGGTGATGAAGGGTCCGATACCCTGTTTGGTGGCAGTGGTAAGGATACCCTCATCGGAGATTTCCACACGGACGAGGTCTCCGAACAGGGGAATGACTATCTCGATGGTGGAACCGGGGACGACAAACTCTATGGCAGTGGAGGCTCGGACACCCTGATCGGCGGTGAAGATAACGACACACTCCTCGGTGATCATGTGGATCAGGCCGAGGGGGGGAGAGACTACCTCAGTGGGGGAGCCGGCAATGACGAGCTTCAAGGCGGGAAAGGAAACGATACTCTCCTCGGCGGCGACAATGACGACTGGCTTGATGCCGACTATACCCAGAACGAAGATGGGTACGGGGACGACGAGCTCTATGGAGGAAGTGGGGCCGATACGCTTCTGGGGCGAGGCGGGGCGGACGTTCTTTTTGGCGGGGAAGGGAACGATCAGCTGCATGGCGATAATAATACAGCCGCTGATGCTGAAGGAGATGACTACCTTTCCGGAGGAGCGGGAGACGATGAATTACATGGTGAGGGTGGCGCGGACACTCTTTTAGGTGGTGAAGGGGAGGATTCGCTCTTCGGTGACGCCGGCAATACGGTTGACGCCAACCATGGTGCCGACTTCCTGGACGGTGGAAAAGGCAACGACTATCTGCTTGGCGCTGGCGGTGCCGATGAATTATACGGCGGCGAAGGGGACGACCAGCTCGATGGGGACTCGGAAGAGACCAAACAGGAACTCCACGGGGATGACACTCTCCATGGGGGCGCCGGGAACGATACCCTCATCGGAAACGGAGGGGCGGACACCCTTTGGGGGGGCGAGGACGATGACCAGCTCTTTGGAGAGTCTGGCGGAACACCCCTTGAGATTTCCGGTGACGACTATTTGTCCGGAGGTGACGGTAACGATACCCTGGTCGGTGTGGCCGGAAATGACGCGTTA
>JANQIN010000009.1 GCA_028282145.1 Thermodesulfobacteriota bacterium
AACCGACTGGCGCCACTTGTAACAGACACGTGAAAACGAGCGAGAGAGAGAGAGAGAGAGAGAGGGAAGCGTTGAAATTCGGGAATCGTAGACCATCCCCAGGATCACTCCAACGGCCGTGGTCACGGCACACATCAACCAGAACACAGCCCCCCAGTGTTCCAGGCTGGTCGGATTCTGCAGGCCTCGCCAAAGCATAAAGCCCATCAGAACGACCGCCAACGACCAGCGAAAAACCATTGTTCGGAGCCAGTTCGGGATAAGGCGTTTCCCGCCCAGGGGGAAAAACCAGCTGTCCCAGAAGGCTCCCCGTGGACAGAGATTGCCGCAGACATAACGCCCGCGAAGAAAACCGCCAACGATACCCGCTGTCATGACCAGAGGGACCACGTACCCCAACAGGGGGTAACGCCACCCGACTGCCAGCACCAGAATCATCACCAGCGCCAAAAGATACTTCATCCACTCCCCTCTCCGGGGTGAACGATGGAGTTGGGAACCGGTTCCCGGGATCTGTCTGTCAAACGCAATTGTTTTCATGCAAAAATATATAATTCAAATATTCATATTATTCAACTTGTTTTTTTACCCTCAACTTGCCAACGAGGATTTAATTGGTAATCTTTTTCCTCATTAAACATTTTGGCTCACTATCGGGCCTGTACAGGGAGGAAAACATTCAATGAAAAGAATCATTCTTGGTCTGGTGCTTTTATGTGTCTTCACAACCACCCAGGCTCTGGCGGAAATCCGCCCGGGCTCCTTCACTCTGACCCCTCAACTCAGCTATTTCATCTTTGACAACGATGCCGATCTGAACGACGACATCCTTCCCAGCCTCGGCTTCGGCTACAACTACACCAAAAACTGGGCCGTTGAGCTGGTTGCCGGCTACACCGACACAAAAAACGAATCCAGCGGAAACGACGCGGACGTTCTGCTCTATAAAGCGGACGTGCTCTACCACTTCCTGCCGGACAATACCTTTGTCCCCTATCTGGCGGCCGGTGTTGGCGGCATCACGATTGATGGCGACAACGATGACACCGATCTGATCGCCAACTGGGGCGGTGGTATAAAGACCTTTCTTACCGATCAGCTCGCACTGCGCGGCGATGTACGCCATCTGGCGCAATTTGGTAGCGACACCGACCACCACCTGCTGGTCAGCCTGGGGCTGGAAATGGCCTTCGGCGGCAAAGAAGAGAAAGTCTACACCGGTGCTCCGCCGAAGGACACCGACGGCGACGGTGTGTATGACTTTAAAGACCAATGTCCCAACACCCCCAAAGGGGTTGCGGTCAACGAGGTCGGTTGTCCCCTGGACAGCGACGGTGACGGAGTCGCCGACTACCTGGACAAGTGCCCCAACACCCCGCAAGGTGTGAAGGTCGATGCCAAAGGTTGCCCGTTGGACAGCGACGGTGACGGCATTCCTGACTACCAGGATAAATGTCCCGACACCCCCAAAGGCGTGAAGGTCAACTCTCTGGGTTGCCCGTTGGATACCGACGGTGACGGCGTCCTCGACTATCTCGACAAGTGCCCCAACACCCTTCCCGGTGTGGCTGTGGACGAGAACGGTTGCGCGATCAAGGAAACCCTGTTGATCGAATTCGACACAAACAGCTCGGCCATCCGCGCATCGGAAAAGGACGATATCGAAAAGGCCGCCGCGTTTGTCCGCAAGTATCCCACCATCAAGATTCAGGTGGCAGGACACACGGACAGCCGGGGCAAGGATGCCTACAACCAGGCGCTTTCCGAACGTCGTGCCGCTTCTGTGCGCCAGGCCCTGATCGACGGATACGGGGTTGCCCCCGACAAGCTGGAAGCCAAAGGGTACGGCGAAGGCTATCCGATCGACACCAACAATACCGCCGAAGGACGCCAACGTAACCGCCGGGTTGAACTCCTGCTGACAACCCTGCCCAACTGACCCGTCACATCCTCAGGGAGGGCCGCCCGGGCCCTCCCTGATTTTTTCGGTTTTTCTTGACAACGTCGTCAGGAAGTTTAGAATAATGACCGTTTTGGTCACATTTAAAAACAACCACACGAAATAAACAGAATTGAGGAGAAATCTACATGGCTCAAGAACGCGCAGCAGCAGTGACTTTTCAAGGCAACCCCCTGACCCTGGTCGGTCCTGAACTGAAAGTCGGCGACAAGGCCCCTGCCTTTACCGTCGTCAACAACGGCCTGGAGCCGGTCAGCCTGGCCGACTCGTCCGGTAAGGTCCGCCTGGTGACGGTGGTCCCCTCGCTGGACACCCCCGTCTGCGACACCATGACCCGTCAGTTCAACCAGCAGGCGTCCGAGCTGCCCGACAGCGTCGCCGTCTGCACCATCAGTGTCGACCTGCCCTTCGCCCAGGCCCGCTGGTGCGGTAACGCCGGCATCGAAAAGGTCGTGACCCTGTCCGACTATCAGTCCCGTGATTTCGGTACCAACTACGGCTTGCTGATCAAGGAGCTGCAACTGCTGGCCCGTGCCGTCCTGGTCATCGATCAGAACGATACAATTCAGTACGTCGAGCTGGTGAAGGAAATCACCGAAGAGCCCGATTATGCAGCCGCGTTGAAAGCGGCACAAGATCTGGCCTAAGCTGTCTGAATCACTTGGATAAAGGAGGGCAGCCCCGAAAAGGGTTGCCCTCTTTTTTTGCTCTTTCATTGGCGCGATCTTTGCTCAAATCATCCCAAAATAACCGGCACAGAGCGCTCCAGGGGCCGACCGAATCGGGTCGCAGGCATTGTCCTGACAACCTGTAACGGTCCAAAGAACAGATGTTCGGAATTAATCATTTGAAAATCCATCTGTTTTTATGGAAAAATCCGTTCTGTTGTCCCAGGGTTGTTCACCTGTTCCCCCTGGACCTTTCTCTACCCCTCCAGGGAACCAGGTACGACCGTATGACGGCGACAGCCTTCTTTTAAGGCACCACTGGACGTTCTGTGCACAATGCCACCCTGTCGAAGGTCGCCCTGCCGACCCCGGGGTTTTGATGAGTGAGAGAAAGGAGACCACCCACCATGTTTGACGCACCCTATCTGCTTTTCCTTGGAGATGCCCCCGATCAGCTCGCGGCCAAGATGGCCCAGGGGATCATATCCTGGCGCCCGGAAGTGGCCGCCGGTCAATACCGCATGGCCGGATGCCAGGCCGATATGGGCATTCGGGATATGACCGTTCCCGAAGCGGTCCAGGCCGGCGTCAAAACCCTGGTGATCGGGGTGGTCAACCGGGGAGGGATCATCTCCGATGCCTGGAAGTCGGTTTTGATCGAGGCTCTGGAAGCCGGTCTCGACATCGCCTCGGGCCTGCACAACCATCTCTGTGATGATGCGGAGCTGGTGGCTGCCGCCGAAGCCAACGGCTGCTCCCTGTACGATGTTCGTGTTCCGACGATGAATTACCCCATCGCCAACGGCAAGAAACGCACCGGCAAGCGCTGCCTCGCTGTGGGAACCGACTGCTCGGTAGGGAAGATGTACACCGCCCTGGCGATGGATCGCGAGATGAAGAAACAGGGCCGCAAATCGACCTTCCGCGCTACCGGACAATGCGGCATTCTCATCGAAGGCAAAGGCGTGCCCCTGGATGCGGTCGTGGCCGATTTTATGGCCGGTGCGGTCGAATATCTGACACCGGACAACGACGCGGACCACTGGGATATGATCGAAGGCCAGGGAAGCCTCTTTCACGCCTCGTACTCCGGCGTCACCATGGCTCTGGTTCATGGAGGCCAGCCCGATGCCCTGATTCTGTGCCATGAGCCGACCCGTCCCCATATGCGGGGGCTTCCCGACTATCAGCTTCCCAGCCTGCAGGATCTGAGGGAGGTTGCCCTGCGACTGGCCCGGGTCGTCAACCCGGCCTGTGAAGTGGTTGGAATTTCCATCAACACCCAACATCTGAATGAGGAAGAGGCCCTGGCGTATCTGGCCAAGGTCGAGGAGGAAATGGGACTGCCGACGGTCGACCCCTTCCGTCAGAGTGCCGCCCGTCTGATCGACGCCCTGCCATGAGCCTGAGAGTTTATCGCGACGTCTTCCCCCTGGCGCAGGTCTTTACCATCGCCCGGGGGTCCCGCACCGAAGCGGTGGTGGTGCGGGTGGAGATCGAACGGGACGGAGCGATCGGACGGGGCGAGTGCGTTCCCTATGCCCGATACGGCGAAACGGTGGAGTCGGTCACCCGCGAGATCGACCAGCTGCCCTCCCGAATCACCCGGGAGACCCTGCAGGTTGCCCTCCCTCCGGGGGCCGCACGAAATGCGGTCGACTGTGCCCTGTGGGATCTGGAAGCCCGCCAGACCGGTATCCCGGCCTGGCAACGGGCCGGGCTCCATCATCTGCGACCGGAGCTGACCGCGTTCACTCTCTCCCTGGACGATCCCGAGAGGATGCAGCAGGAGGCGGCGCGTCAATCCCACCGCCCCCTGTTGAAGATCAAGCTCGGCGGCGAAGGGGATGTCGCCCGGATCGAAGCGGTCCGCCGGGGCGCTCCCGACTCACGCATCATCGTTGACGCCAACGAGGGATGGACCGTCGAGGCCTACAAGGAACTGGCGCCGGTCCTGGTCCGCCTGGGGGTGGAGATGGTGGAACAACCCTTTCCCGCCGGTGAGGACGACGCCCTGCGGGAGTTGGAGCGGGTGCTGCCGGTCTGTGCCGACGAATCCTGCCATGACCGAACCTCTCTTCCCGATCTGGAGGGGAAATACGATATGATCAACATCAAGCTCGACAAGACCGGCGGGCTGACCGAGGCATTGGCCCTGAAGAAACAGGCCCGGGCTGAAGGCTATCGGATCATGGTCGGCTGTATGGTCGGGTCGTCGCTGGCGATGGCACCGGCGGTGCTGGTGGCCCAGGGAGCGGAGATTACCGATCTTGACGGTCCGCTGCTGCTGGCAAGCGACCGGGAACACGGTCTTCGTTTCGATGAACAGGGTGTCCATCCGCCACCATCTGCTTTATGGGGCTGACAGGCCCATTTGCCGCTTTTGACAGCGCTGGAGAACGAGGAGAACTATGAGCCGAATCGTCTATGTCAACGGAGCTTACGTCCCCGAAGAAGAAGCCACTATCTCGATCTTTGACCGGGGCTTTATCTTTGCCGACGGCGTGTACGAAGTGACCGCCATTCTCGACGGCAAGCTGGTCGATTTTGAAGGCCACTGTGTCCGCCTGGAGCGGTCTTTGGGCGAACTGAAGATGCCGATGCCGGTCACCGCCGAGGAGTTGCTGGAGATCCACCGCGAACTGATCCGCAAAAACAACCTGACCGAAGGTCTGGTCTATCTGCAGGTCACCCGTGGTGCGGCCGATCGCGACTTCGCCTTCCCGAAGGACACCCCCCAGACCCTGGTGCTGTTCACCCAGAACAAGCCGCTGGTCGATACCCCCATGGCCCGCAACGGCCTGAAGGTGCTGTCGGTGGAAGATATGCGCTGGTCCCGCCGCGACATCAAGACGGTTCAACTGCTCGGCCCCTGCCTGGCGAAGATGGAAGCCAAGGCCCAGGGCAAGGACGACGCCTGGATGGTGGAAGACGGCCTGGTCAACGAAGGGACCTCCAACAACGCCTACATCATCACCAAAGAGGGCACCATCGTCACCCGTCATCTGTCCAACTCGATCCTGCACGGCATTACCCGCAAGGCGGTGCTCAAAGTCGCGGCCGAAGCCGGAATGAACGTGGAAGAACGCCCCTTCTCCATCGAAGAGGCCCAGCAGGCGGCCGAAGCGTTCGTCACCGCCGCCACCACCTTTGTCTGCCCGGTGGTGGAGATCGACGGAGTACCGCTCTCCGGCGGCAAGCCCGGGCCGATGGTGAAACGTCTCCGCGAGCTCTATGTGGAGGAAGGGCGCAAAGCCGCCATCTGATTTTTGATCAAAGTGGAAACGAAACGGGCAGCCCGGTTAAGGCTGCCCGTTTTTTAATGACCCAGGCCATAAACGGCAGCGGTTTTCCCTGCCAACTGGATATCCACCTTCCCACCACTCACCTGCAAGTTCGATTCGGAACCGATCAGTGCCGTGAGGACGGCCCCCTCCGTCAGCATCGCCTTGATCCGCGACGGGATATTGCCGTTGCCGGCCAACTCAATCGGCAGCGGCCATTGCATCGGCCCTCCGCCGTTGTTGAGCGCCACCAGCACCAGATTCCCGCGGAACTCCCGCAGATAGACGTAGATGAAACGATCCACGTACAAGGTCAGCAGGTACCCGTAACGGATGGCCGGGTTTTCTTTGCGAATCCGGGCAAGGGCACAGAAATGGTCGAAAAGGGCCCGGGCCTCTTTGTGAGCCGCTGCCGGCCGGTGGCTGGCGGTAAAGATATCCCAGGGCATATCGCGCCGGTTGTCCGGGTCCCTGCCGCCCTCCAGTCCGATCTCGGTCCCGTAGTAGATCTGGGGGATCCCCCGGGTGGTCAACAGTACCGTCAGGCAAAGCTGCAGAATACGAACGGCCAGATCCCGGTCCCAGTGCCCGACCCGGTCGAGGATCTCGGTGTAGATCCGCCGGTCCAGATCGTGGTTGTCCAGCAAGGTCACCAGCCGGTTGGCGTTGGTATAGACCTTGTCCTGATCCAGACGTCCTTTGGGCTCGTCCGGGTGGAGACGCGGTCGCGCCAGGTTGGTCATCGGCTGGTCCCACACCAGACAACCTTTCAGGGTGCCGCAGAGGGGAAAGTCAAAGAGGGTATCGAAATCGTGCTGCTGCTGGTAACGGGCGATAGTCTCCGGATGCCAGTCCAGGACCTCGCCGATCAGGGTGATGTTGGGATGACGGGTCTTGACCTGGGACTTGAAGAGGTACCAGAAGGCATCCTCCACATGCTTGACCGTGTCCATTCGGATCGCGTCGATCCCGGTGTCTTCGATCCAGTCCAGAATGTTCTGTACAAAGTAATCGGCCACATCGGGCTGGTCGTGGTCCAGATCCGGCAGACCGGAGAGCTCCCCTTCCACCGTTCCCTCGCCCCGATTGAAATGATGCGATTCAAACCGCTTGTGGGGCCAGGCGTCGTAATCGGGACTGTGATATCCGGTATGGTTGACCACCATATCGAGGATCACCTTGATCCCGGCGCCGTGCATCGTATCGACAAACTTTTTGAGATAGGTTCGGCTATGCTCGGCCAGAGCCGGATCGGCGGTATAGAGATGGGGATCGACCCGTTCGAAATCGATCGCCCAGTACCCATGGTAGCCGGCACTGTCGAAGAAATCGGTGATGTTGAGATAGACCGGGGTGATCCAGAGCGCGGTGATCCCCAGTTTTTTGAAATAGGGAATCTTCTCCTCCAGACCGGCGAAGTCGCCGCCATGAAATTTGCGCGGATTCTGCCGATCCACTCCCGTATTGTTGTTGCTGTCACCGTCCCGGAATCGGTCGGTCACCACAAAATAAATCAGATCGTCCTGTGTGATCATGTCCCCTCCCTGTGTGCGTTGAAAGCTGAGCACGGTTTCCATTGCGATGGAAAAACAAACGGTTCAGAAGGAGACTAGCAGTGGCCTCGGGAATGGCAAGCGGCCTTTCGGCGAAAGTCTTTCTTCTTGCCGTCCCTTGCGTGACCGACTAGGATAGGTCTGTTCCATGAAATGCTGACCGTTTCATCCCCTTTCTCCAACTTATACGCCAATGAACAGACTGCACCTCACAGATCTGCACCGTCTGCCGCATTTTGCGCGGGATTTCCAGGGCAATTGGAGCCGCATTCTGGCCCAGTTGCCCGGGGACGAGAAACAGTGGCACGGAACCCGTTATCCCAGGACCCGTCTGGCCCAAAAGTATCCCTGGCAGGCGTTTTTTGAGGAAGATCTGGCGACCGCACCGGAAACACTGGCCTGTATCGAAGACTTTCTCTCCGGATGTACCTACCTCAGCGACCAGGAGACGCGCAGGGAGATCGACTACTGGGAACGCCCCGAGGTCTTCGAAAAGCGCCGCACCGGCGACTGCGAGGACCACGCGATCTGGGCCTGGCGTCATCTGCATCAGATGGGGTTCAGGGTTCGTTTCGTGGTCGGCCATTTCCGCACCTGCCATGCCTGGCTCCATATT
>JANQIN010000042.1 GCA_028282145.1 Thermodesulfobacteriota bacterium
CGCTGAAGAGTTCTGGACTATTGAAGACGGGCAGGTACTGAAGGTTCAGGGGGCCCATCCCCACACCCATACCCACATTCATACCTACGGCGACCATCAACACAGCCACGAGGGGTAATGACTTCCATGACCGAAAGCGTCACCTGGAAAGGTGAACTGAAAAACGGACTGTACATTACCGTCGGCACCGCCCTGATCGGGTTTGGGGTCGTGCTTTTTCTGGCACCCAACAAGGTAGCCACTGGCGGCACCCCCGGGATGGCCATCCTGCTACATTACCTGACCGGCCTTTCGATCGGCACCCTGATGTTGGCGGTCAATATCCCCCTGCTGTTGATCGGGATGAAATACCTCGGCAAACGGTTTGGAATCCGTACTGTTATCAGTATTTTCCTGACATCCGGATTCGTCGATTTATTTAATTTGGTTCTTCGACTTAAGCCTGCCAGTAACGAGTTGCTTCTGGCATCCCTTTTTGGCGGGGTGGTTATCGGCATCGGGGTCGGCCTGGTCCTTCGGGGCAACAGTTCCGCCGGCGGCTCTACGATCATTGCCCGTCTTGCAGCCGACCGCTTCGGCATCAAACCGGGCCAGACGATTCTGGCGGTTGACATGCTGATCATCGTCTCTTCAGCGCTGGTTTTTAACGGTATTGAACCGTCCCTTTGGTCGCTGATCAGTATCTACGTCACCAGCCGCTGTATCGATATGGTACTGACCGGTGCGCCCTCGGAGAAGGTGGTCCACATCGCCTCCAATCGGGTGGACAGCCTGGCACCACTTCTGACTGAACACCTGGGTCCGCACGGCACCATTCTCAGTGGCAGTGGGCTGCAGAAAGGGCAAACCAAAACCATGATCTTCGTTGTGGTGGAAGCTCGCCGCATTACTTTACTGCGAGATCTGATCCATCAAAACGACCCGGACGCCTTTATGGTGGTGATGGAAGCGTCAGAGATGCTCGGAAGAGGTCACTAATCCAGTGACTTTGACAGCCCGGTTTGAAAATAGGACAATAACCACGACAACCACATTCCCGGGAGGGGTAACTATGGATTCTTATTCGCAGGACTATTCTGTCCCCGCCGCACAAGCGGCCCCTGAAGCACGAGCGGAATTTATTCGCAAGACCTATCTGCATTTGGCAGGCGCGGTGCTTCTTTTTGCTGTCATTGAGTATTTCCTGATTCATTCCCCGGTTGCAGAGATGATGTTTAACCTGATTGGCAGCTCCAGATACGGTTGGCTGCTGCTTCTTGGGGGCTTTATTGCAGCAAGCTGGATGGCAACACACCTTGCGCATAAGCAGACATCTGCAGGAATACAGTACCTAGGTCTGTTGCTGTTGATTATCGCAGAAGCGGTCATCTTTGTACCGATGATCTACATTGCGGTCTTTTATTCGGATCCCAGCGTTCTGCCAACCGCAGCCATTATGACCGGTGTTCTTTTTGCCGGGCTGACCTTTACCGCCTTTACCATGGGCACAGATTTCTCTTTTTTGAGAGGCATTCTTACCATCGGCGGTTTTGCCGCTATGGGGCTGATTCTGTGTGCCGTCATTTTTGGCCTGCAGCTGGGAACCTGGTTTTCCGTCGTGATGATTGTCTTTGCCGGCGGAGCCATCCTGTACGATACCAGTAATATCATGCGTCATTATCCGACAGATCGACATGTTGCGGCGTCATTGGAGCTGTTCGCCTCAGTCGCCATGATGTTCTGGTATGTTCTGCGGCTTTTTATGAGCCGGGACTAGTACTGTTGGATACCGCAGACCGTCCATGGCCTGCGGCATAACCGTTCCGCAAAAGCGTGGTTTTGCTTCACTTACAAAGGCCGGAGGTCTTCACCTTCCGGCCTTTGGCTTGTCCTTCCCTGGACTTGGACCCTTCGATACCGCAGACCGTCCATGGCCTGCGATACGGGAAAAGAAAAGGCGGCCAGACGGCCGCCTTTTTTATTTTCCGATTTCGCGCCGGTAGCGCCACAACCACTGCAATGCAATCAACGCGGTCGCGTTGTTCACCTTTCCCTCCAGCAGAAGCGCTTCCGCCTCCTCTCCGGAGAGCGGGAGAGTCCGGATATCTTCGTTTTCACCATCCACACCATGGATCCTCGACTCTGTGGGTGCATCTTTCAACAGGCCGCAATAGAGGGTGATCACTTCATCGCAGGCCCCAGGGCTGGGGTAGAAGCGAGAGACGAGGATCAACTCCTCAACCTCACAATCGGCCTCTTCCAGAACCTCCCTCCGCGCAGCCTCTTCCTCTGTTTCCCCCGCATCGACCAGGCCCGCACAGACTTCGATACACCAGGGATTCTCCTCGGCGAGGCAGCCGACACGGAACTGCTCCAGCAACACCACCCGGTCGTTTTCGGGATCGTACAACAGAACCGCTACCGCAGCCGCCCGCTGTACCAGTTCCCGTTGGAATTCGGGACTCATCTCTCCACTGAAAAGTCGATGCTGAAGCTGAACCTTTTTGAGTTTGAGAAAACCGTTGTGAACAGTCTGAGTATTTTTCAGGACAACGTTGTCACTGGGGCAATTCATACCATCTCCTGTGGTGTAAAATCAGGCGGCGTTGCCGATATCAATCTGGAAGGTTTCGGCCAGTTGCCGAATCCATTCTTCGTCCCGACACATACACTTGCCCGGGCTGTCGCTGATTTTGGCGACAGGGCGCCGGGCAAAGGCCACTGGTTTGATCACAATCTGCAGCGGAGTATACCCCAAATCGTTGGTCAAATTGGTGCCGATCCCGAACGCCAAACGGGCCTGTTCTCTATAGGCTCTGTAAATGGCCAGAGACCGGGGGACATCCAGACCGTCACTGAAGACGAGAGTCTTCTCTTTGGGATCGATCCCGAGGGATCGGTAGTGTTTTATCACCTTGTCCGCCCAGAGATACGGATCTCCCGAATCCTGTCGCACACCATCAAATCGCAACGCCAGATCTCGGTCAAAATCGTTCAGAAACGCCTCCAGCCCCACAATGTCGCTGAGGGCGATCCCCAAGCGACCCTGGTATTCCTCCACCCAGGTCTGAAGCATCATTTTCTGACTGAGTCGCAGCTCCCGGGCCATCACCTGACCGGCCATCAACCACTC
>JANQIN010000084.1 GCA_028282145.1 Thermodesulfobacteriota bacterium
TCGCCTCCCTGCTTCGAGTGACAGGGGTGGCCCCCTTCGGCCTTGCCGCAGCAGGGAGATTCCTGGTCCCCTTTCAACTGTTCAACAGTCAGTTCGGAACGGCTGCCGTCAGGCTGGCGGATGGTCAGTTTCTGGCCGATGATATCGATAGCGACGACCTCGACCGTTTCTCCCTGATAAGGGATCTTTTTCCCGACTTTGGGCAACCCTTTGCGAAGACCGCAATAGGTTTCGTATTCGTACTCCAGGCAGCAGAGTAATCGACCGCACTGACCGGAGATTTTGGTTGGATTCAGTGCCAGACCCTGCTCTTTTGCCATCTTTACCGAAATCGGGGCAAACCCGCGGAGAAAACTGCTGCAGCAAAGCTCACGGCCGCATACGCCGAGACCGCCAACCTGTTTGGCCTCATCGCGGACACCGATCTGACGCATTTCGATCCGGGTCCTGAAATGATGGGCCAAGTCCCGGACCAGATCACGGAAATCAACCCGACCGTCCGCCGTAAAATAGAAGACGATTTTTGAACCGTCGAAAAGGTATTCCGCACGGACCAGCTTCATTTCCATCTGCCGTTGCTGAATACGTTCCAGGCAATAACGGTAAGCGTCATCTTCCTGGCCTGCATGGCGCTCAGCCATGGCCAGATCTTCTTCGGTGGCTGGTCTAAGCACCGATTTGACACCCTCGGGAAGACTGTCTTCCTCAACCTCATCGGGTGGGTGCACCACGCGTCCCATTGATTTTCCGCGATCGGTTTCGACGATCACCTGGTCGCCGGCCTGGAGTTCCAGCTCTCCCGCCAGAAAGTCATAGATTTTCCCGGCTCGCCGAAAGGCGATCCGTACCAGTCGTTTCATATTTATTTTTCCCGGTGCAAGACCGGACCTTTTTTATTCAAGCGACGAGTCGTTCGAGCAGAACCTCAATCGCCAGTTGTCGATTCACGTTACGCTGAATCTGTTGCCGGCAGGCCTCAATCGACTCAATTTGAACCAGCAGCATGTCGGTGGTTTGTGTTGCAAGATGCCGGATACCGTCCTTCAGGTCAAGGTTAACCCATTCATTTTCCGGTCGTCCCTGTTGTGCCAGGAGGGCATCCCGATAAAACGCGAGAAGGATTTCCAGGAAATCGGGGCAAGACTCTTTGTCTTCAGCAATCTCCTGTGCCAGCTCCATCAGCGGTGCCATATTCCCCAGCGACAACCCCAGCAGGCGTTTGAGCAGAACCGGGCGTTTCTGAGTGTAAAAATCCCGATCCTTTCCAAGGGCCTTGTTCAGACTCCCTTCAGACAGAGCCGCCAAAAGGTGCGCTTCCCGGTCGTCGATTTCGAGGCGGTCCCGTAAGACATTCAGCAGCAGTCTGTACGGAAGGCGGGAGAAAGGGATACGCTGGCACCTTGAGCGGATGGTCGTCAACAGTGCTTCCGGTCTGCAGGACAATAGAACCATCAGAGTGTGCCCCTGGGGTTCTTCCAGTGTCTTCAGGAGGGCGTTGCCGGCTGCAGGATTCATCAGGTCGGCACCATCGATGAGGCAGATTTTCTGCCGGGCCTCGAGGGGACGATAGGATAATTCCTTTTGCAGGTCCCGGACCTGTTCGATTTTGATGAAGCTTCCTTCGGGTTCCACGATATGAAGGTCCGGATGGTTGTTGTGATCAATCTTCCGGCAGGCCGTACAGTTTCCGCAACCCGATCCGTTTTCACAGAAAACAGCGCGAACCAGGGCGAGAGCCATCAACCGTTTACCCACACCTTCCGGGCCCTCGAAAAGATAGGCATGCGCTAGGCGCCCGGAATTCAGAGCACGTCGAAGAAGATCTTTCTGGGCATCGTGACCCAGTATCTGATCAAAGGTCATCGGGTTATCCCGAGCTGACCAAGGACGGTGGATTCAACCCTTTGGGCCACTTGGGCGATCGTTCCGGAGGCATCTACAATTCGGATCCGTTGGTCATTTTCCCTGGCCAATCGAAGGTAGCCCTCACGAATACGGTGGTGAAAGTCCAGAGCTTCCTGCTCGAAACGATCTTCTGCGGGACCGTCGCTTGCGGCCTGACGCTGACGGGCCCGGGACAGGCCGACCTCTACCGGAAGGTCGAACAACAGGGTCAGATCAGGTTCCAGCTTCTGGGTGGCAATGTCGTTGAGAGTTTCAATCAGACCGGGATCAAGCCCTCGCCCCGCCCCCTGGTAGGCTCTGGTGGCATCGGCAAAACGATCGCAAAGGACAACCTCGCCCCGGTCAAGTGCAGGACGGATGACATCGTCAATATGCTGAGCTCTTGCTGCAGCGTACAAGAGAAGTTCCGTTCGGGCCGCCATACCGTGAGAGAGCGGGTCCAGTAATATGGCCCGAATAGCGTCGGCGATGTTGCAACCCCCAGGTTCGCGGGTGCAGGTCACCCTGTACCCCTGAGTTTCCAGCAATCGTGCCAGTGCAGGGATCTGGGTGGTTTTTCCGCACCCTTCGGTGCCTTCCAATGTAATAAAGATGGACATAGCGGACCATTCGCAGGAGAATCAGAGCATTATAGGAAGGGGATAGGGGTATATCAAGAAAGAAAGACCGATGGATTGAACCCGGAGGCTATCTTTTGTATACTCCCGTCTCTTTGCCTTCCCGAGGAGCCTATGGAGCGGCACGAAATACATCGCAAGCTGGAGCAGAAGTTGGGTTACGACTTCACCGACAGCGGATTGTTGGAAGAAGCGCTGACTCATGCCTCTTTTTGCAACGAACAGTCCGGTTCCCGACCGAAAGACAATGAGCGACTTGAGTTTCTTGGAGATGCCGTGCTCCAGCTTATCGTTACGCATCACCTCTTTCTTCAGCACCCCTCTGCACCTGAAGGAGAGATGACCCGATCGCGCGCCGACCTGGTCAGCGAAGGAGCTTTGACAATTATGGCGCGCCGCCTCCATCTGGGAGAAGCGCTCCAGCTGGGGAAAGGCGAAAATCAAAGTGGTGGGCGTGAAAAAGACAGCATCCTGGCCGACGCTATGGAGGCTCTGTTCGGTGCGATCTACCTGGATGGCGGTTATGAACCGGTCAAACAACTGATTCTGCCTCTGTTGGCCATGATCCCCCGTCGTACTGAAGTGCGTCATGTCGGCTCGGACCATAAAACCCGTCTGCAGGAAATCTCGCAGGCCCAGTACGGTCGATTGCCCCTGTATCAGCCTTGTGGTTTCGTTGGGCCCGATCATCGGCGCACCTATACCGTCGAAGTTCGGTTAAATGGTGAGGTTATGGGGAGAGGGCAGGGACGAAGTAAGAAGATGGCCGAACAGAACGCCGCTAAAGAAGCTTTGCAGGCACTTGGAGAGTTGCCATGAGCGTCATTTCAGACCAACCTGAACGGTTTCGATCCGGCTTTGTCACCATCATAGGTCGGCCCAACGTCGGCAAGTCGACATTGCTGAATCGGATTCTGGGGCAGAAAGTTGCCATTACGTCGAGCAAGCCTCAAACCACGCGAAATCGAATCCTGGGTATCCATACCCGTCCGGAGTCCCAGGTTCTGTTTCTGGACACACCGGGGATCCACGATGCCAAGGGCGGACTGAATCGCTACATGGTTGATCAGGCCATCGGTGCCTGTAACGGTGTCGACGGTGTCCTGGTTCTTGTAGACGCCAACGGCCCGGTCTTTTCTCCGGATGATCCGTTGTTGCGCCTGATACGATCGCTTCGTACGTCGGTCAGTCTGGTGCTTAACAAGATTGATCTGATTAAGAAAGAAAACCTGTTGTCGCTGATCCAGGCGTACTCCGATCAGTTTGATTACGAGCAGATTTTTCCCGTGTCGGCCCTGAAGGGGGACGGGGTCCCCGATCTCCTCAAAGAGATGGAACAGGCGATGCCCGAAGGACCTCAATATTATCCTGAGGACATGGTGACAGACCTTCCCGAGCGATTTATCGCAGCAGAGATGGTACGTGAGAAGGTCATGCGACGCACCCGTGATGAAATCCCCTATGGCGTCGCAGTGACTGCTGAAAAATTTGAAGAAAAACCGGAAAAGAACCTGATTGTTCTTCATGCAACGATTCATGTCGAACGTGACAGCCACAAGCGGATTATTGTCGGGAAGCAGGGACAGATGATCCGCGCTATTGGTCAGGATGCACGGCGGGAACTGGAACGGTTCCTCGGGACCCGGGTTTTTCTGGAGCTATTTGTTAAAGTTCAAAAAGACTGGACCCGCAGCACGCGCCTTATGCGTGAAATGGGATACGAGTAGGAGCTGAGATGCCACCCGTTGTTGCCATCGTGGGTCGCCCCAATGTCGGGAAATCCACCCTTTTCAACCGCCTGTTGGGTGAACGCAGGGCGATTGTCGAAGATATCCCCGGTGTGACCCGGGACCGGAACTACGGAGAGGTGACCCGCTACGAACGGTCGTTTACCCTGATCGATACCGGTGGGTTTGAGCCTGTCAGTGAGGAAAAACTGCTGATCCAGATGAGAGAGCAGTCCCAACTGGCGATTGAAGAGGCTGACCTGATCCTTTTTCTGATGGATGGGCGTCACGGGTTGACCTCTTCCGATGAGGAAGTCGCCGCCATGCTGCGGCAGGTCGAGAAACCGGTCCTTTATGTGGTCAACAAGATCGACGGTGAGAAACAGGAGCTTGGTGCCGCTGAATTTTATGCCCTGGGTATAGAAAAGGTCTACTCCATCAGCGCCGAACATGGTCGGGGTATATCTGATCTGATCCTGGACGTGATGGACCAATTGCCTCCGTCGCCGGAAGATGGAGATGTCGAAGGTGAAACCCGAATGGCGATCATCGGTCGCCCCAATGTCGGTAAATCCTCTCTGGTGAATCGTCTGGTCGGGTATGAACGGGTCGTGGCAAACCCCATGGCAGGAACGACACGGGATTCGGTCGACAGCCCTTTCCGGTATAACCAAAAGTCTTACACCCTGATCGATACGGCCGGAATTCGTCGTAAGGGCAAGGTGAGCCAGAAGCTCGAAAAGTTCAGTGTCATCCAGGCCCTGAAAGCGATGGATCGTGCTCATGTGGTTCTGATGGTCATTGATGCCAACGAAGGAATTACGGATCAGGACATGTCCGTCGCCGGTTATGCGGTTGAAAAAGGTCGAGCGGTTGTTCTTGTCGTCAATAAGTGGGATACGGTAGAGAAGGATGACGGCACGATGGGAACCTTTGTCAAGGATCTGCGTCATCGATTTGGATTCCTGCCTGATGTCCCGATTGTTTTTGTCTCGGCCAAAACCGGGCAACGTGTATCCCGGATCATGGGCGAGGTGGAAAAGGTGATGGAGATCTTCAACCGACGTGTCAGTACCGGCGATCTGAACCGGGTCCTGGAACAGGCGGTACAAGCCCATCAGCCGCCCTATGTCCGGGGGCGGCGATTGAAGTTTTTCTATGCCACCCAGGTCAGTGTCCGTCCTCCCACCATTGTGATCTTCACGAACAGGCCGGAGGATGTGCATTTTTCCTACGAACGATTTCTTACCAACAAGTTCCGGGAGGCTTTCGGATTTAAAGGGATCCCCCTGCGAATTCAATACCGGCAAAGAGGTGAAAAGAGAGCCCTGGACTGAGCGATCAGCTGTTGAAAAAGCTTTACTGTTTCGAGAGGTTAGGCTAAATTTAAAATCTGGTTTCTCCCTACAGAATCATCCTTTAACCTGAGCGGTGGACCATGAGTCTTGTTGGAAATCTGGAGGATCTGGGACTTGGCGACATTTTACAGATCGTCAGTCTGAGTCAAAAATCAGGCGTCCTCAGTCTCGATCAGAAAGACCGTGCCGGAAAGGTCTTCTTTTCCAATGGGGAGGTCATTCGTGCCACCAGCAGCAAACTTCGCCTGAACCTTGGTGATCTTCTGGTCCGCCGGGGTGTGGTTCCTCTGGACACCGTTAAAGAAGCGCTCTGCAGGCAGCAGGATGAAGGTCCTTACCGTTGTATCGGGACGATTCTGTCCGAAGATTACGGCATATCAAAAACGGATATCGAAAACGAGGTCAAAGGCCAGATAGAGGCCATCGTCTTCAGTTTTTTCTCCTGGGAAGACGGCACCTTTGCCTTCGAACTCGGGGACCAGAAAGTCCTTGGAGAAGCCACTCTGAACCCTTTGTCATTCCTTTATGCCAAAGGTCTGAATACCCAATGGCTCGCCATGGAGGGAACACGGAGACTGGACGAAGGTGCGTTGGAAACTGAGGCCGAAGAGTGTTCAGAGCAACTTCCCGTGGCGGACTGGTCTAAAATCCTGGAAGCCGTGCCAGAGGAGCCCCTTCCTCAGACTTCGGCCCCGGCACCTTCTCACCCCAGCCTGGAATCCATTGATCTGATCCTCCTGTTGGATGACGATCCGACCACACGAACTGCCATTCAGAAAGAATGTGTCACGGAAGGTGTTGAAGTGAAGGCCTTCGGTACTCCCGGCCCCTTTCTGGAGGCCTGTGTCGTTGCCCAGAAACCGGGGCATAAGGTGCTGGCTCTGGTCGATCTGGTCATCCCCCGTGAAGATGGGGGAGGGGTGTTGGGAGGTCTGGAGGTCGCTCAACGCCTTTCGGAAAGTTGTCCTGCACTTCCGTTTCTGATGATCAGTGACCATCCCAATGCGGCCAGTGGTCGCCAATTGAAGGAATGCGGCGTTCCAAAAGTCTTCATTAAACCCAAAAAGCAGGAAATCCTGGAGCAGCGTTACCAGACGATTATGGCCAAGCTGGTTCATCAGATCGGGGATGCCTGGTGTGAGATCGAGTCGCGTGGGAAAAGGCCGGCAGGTCGTATTGATATCGCCGGTGAGATCATGCATGAGATCGGTGAACCCATGCCCCACCCACGCTCCGGAGGAGCACCCAAGCCCCCAGGGCTGGCTTTGCTGAAAAACCTCCTCGAAGAACTGGCCCATCCCGGGCCCGGTGGGGAGATCGTCCTTCTGATTCTACGTTTTGCGAGCGAACTGATGAGTCGGGCAATGGTATTACGTGTACGGGAAGATCATCTCGCCGATATGGGACAGTTCGGATTTGACATGTCGTCTGTCCCTGGTGGGTTACGTATTCCCCGGAGCCAGATTGCAGGGACACCTGTGGAGCAGATACTTCAGTCGCCACAGCCTTTACGGTGCGATTCGGCAGACGGCCTGTTTTGGCTTGAACGGTTTTCAGGGCCCCAGCCCTCCGAGGTGTATATGGCGCCTTTGATTTCTGCAGGAAGGGTTGTGGCAATCCTCTATGGCGATAACGCCCATGAGGGCGACCCCCTCGGTGATACGGCCCCCCTTGAGATATTCCTCAGCCAGGCTGGCTTGGCGATGGAAAAAGTTCTCCTTGAAAGGCGCCTGCAGAACGGCACCTGAACTCCAGAGCTCGGTGTGAGTCATGACGCGGGACCAGGATTACCTCAGTGAAATTGAAACCCTCGTTGAGCGACTGGGGCAGGATTTAAGAGATCTCTGTCGCCCCGACGCAAAAACGCCGGACCTGGAACATCTTAACCAGTGTTTCCGAACAGCCCACTCCCTTAAAGGGGTCTGTAACCTTGATGGTCGACATGACCCCTCACAGGTTGCTCATGACCTTGAAGACCTGCTGAACGCTCTTCGCCTTTCCAGACTTCCTTTTGATGCCGAGACACAGGCCGTCCTGCTTGAAGGGCTGAATCTGTTTCATCGTCTGTTTCATTCTCCGGAAACCGGAGGAGAGACCCAGGTCATCGCATTTTCAGAAAGAGTCTCGCGTCATATTGAATCCAGTCTGAAACTGCAGGACGGTCCCGGGCTGGAATCCATTCTGCCGGCATCCCTTCTTACACAACTCTCGGAATATGAGGAACATCGACTTGCCCAATCGGTCAAAGAGGGGAAACACCTCAGTCTTGTCCAAGGTGTTTTCCCCCTTGAAAGTCTCGACACCGACCTCCATGCGATTATGGAACAGATGTCGGAACAAGGAGAGGTTCTGGGGACCTTACCCTGGGAAGAGACGTGTCCATCTGGATCGCTTTGCCTGCAACTCCTCGTTGCATCGACCCAAAGAATTGCCAATTTTCAAGACGACAATCCCTACAACTTCCTCTTGCAAACAGCTCCCCTCTGGCCCCCTGAGGGTGTGGAGCAGAGTGAGAGCGAAGCTCGTCCCGTCGAGGATGACCTGCGTTCCTTCAGTCCCAGTGTCAGGATTGATATCGGTCAATTGGATCATCTTGTCCATGATGTTGGAGAGCTGTTTCTTGTGAAAGCCGACCTGGAACAATGGTTGGCCCAGATGCCCGTTCAGGCGATTTCCGGCCAGAAGCAGGGGGTGGTGCAAATACTTCGTCGGTTTGAGAAATCCCTTGAAAACCTTCGGCGAACTTCCCTGGCTCTGCGTACTGTCCCGGTCAGACAACTCCTTGACCGATTGTGGCATGTTGTTCGCCATGCCGGAGATACTCTGGGCAAACAGGTCCGATTCAAATTAGAGGGTGAGGACACCCGCATTGACAAGTTTATGATGGAGGAATTGGCCAATCCTCTGATGCATCTGGTCCGGAATGCGGTGGATCATGGTGTTGAATCTCCGGAGGACAGGATAAAAGCTGGGAAAGACCCCACGGGAGAGATTCGGGTTAGTGTACGACGGGTTGGACAACAGTTGGCAGTTGAGGTGGCTGATGATGGTGCGGGAGTCGATCTCGAGCGATTGGAACGAATAGCCGGCCACCGGTTACAGAAGGGGAAAAGCGCCTCCGAAGGGAGCACGGAGGCGCTTGACCTGATCTTTCAACCTGGCATCACGACCCGGGAAGAGACCTCGAAATTCTCAGGCAGAGGGGTCGGGCTGGATGCCGTGAAGGAGCAGATTTCCCGAATGTCCGGCCGGGTTCAGGCGGTGAACCAGCCGGGACAAGGGCTTCGCTTTCTCATATCCCTGCCCGCCACCCTGTCGTTGACCACCGTGCTTGTTGTTGAGGCGGGTGGACATCAGTTCGCTCTTCCCGTCAGCGCGGTCAAGGAAACCCTGTCCCTCAAAGCGTTGCCGGATCAACCCGAAGACAGTGAACACACCATCTTTGAGCATCGTGGGCAGAAGTTGCCGTATATCCTCCTTGCGGAGTTCTTTGGCGAAAACAGCGACAGCACCACTTTTCAGGGTGGGTTTGTAACGATAGCGGCCCTTGGAGATCGGAAGATGGCGTTGGGTGTCGATCGTATTATCGGTCAACAGGATGCCCTGGTAAGACCCCTTGGTCCTCTCTTGGACGCACTCCCCGGGCTCTCCGGGGCTGTTGTCCTCGGGAATGACCGTTTGGCTCTTCTCATCGATGTCGGGCGCTTGATCAGCAAACCCGAACCTTTTAGAGGGAACGTATGAGCCAGGTAACCCCTGAAGAGATACTCGCGCGCGAGATCCTCACTGAAGAAGGGTTGGTGGGAGGCGCCGCCGTGGAAGCCTGGGTCGTTGTCGAAGCCGGAGGCTACCAGTTTGCGTTTCTTGCCGAGGAGGTTGAGGAGGTTGTCAAACCCCGCGAGCTGACCTCCGTACCCAAAACGCCCCCATGGTTGGCCGGAATATTCCTGTATCGCGGTCAGATCATCCCCGTTGCCCACCTGGGGCGTTGGTTGGGGCAGCCTTCCGATGTAGACAAATCGCAAGAACGTATTATTGTTAATCGTTCGAAATCGTTGTACGTTGGATTTTGGATTGATAAAGTGTCACAAATCGCATCGCTGGAAGCGAAGATTGTCTCCTGTGATGCCGAGTTTGGCGGGTCTAGCCTTGAAGGTCTGTTGAGTGGGAAAATAATGTCCGCCAATGGCCCTATTTATCTGTTAGAATGTTCAAAGATATCGCGAGCGCTTGATGTCGACGATTTGCCTTAGGAGGGCATAGTGGCAAAGAAAAAAGTTCTGATCGTTGAAGATGAGGAGAGCTTGCTCAAGCTGGAGAGCATCCTGTTGACCACCAAGGGGTACGAAGTGCGGGGGGTGGCGAATGGTCGTGCTGCACTGGAAGCCCTTGAGGCTGAGCTCCCCGATCTGGTGCTGCTGGATGTTATGTTGCCGGAAATGGATGGATTTGAGGTTTGCCGGCGGATCAAGAACGATCCCAAAACGGCAGCGATTCCTGTTGTGATGCTGACAGCCAAAAAAACGGCTGAGGATATGGCGAAAGGGGATGAAGTCGGTGCCGACCGTTACATCACCAAGCCATTCAAGTCGGTGATGGTGATCGAAACCATGGAGCAACTGCTCTCCTAGACACTTCACCCCGTGCCCTCACGGGGGCATCATCCTCAAGAGGTTCGTTGAATGGTTGTTGAATGCCCCGGATGTGCCTCCAAGATGGAGCTCTCCAGCGAAAAGTATGGCGGGCAAAGGGTTTCCCTCAAGTGCCCCAAGTGCCACCAGCCTTTTCAGGCGGATGTCCCTTCGGTTCTCGGCAAATCCATTCTTATCGCCCATGAGGACCCTGCTGTTTGTGAACAGGTGCAGCGAGCCCTTCAGGGAACCTTTCTGAACATGGAAACGGCCCATAACGGTCAGACGGTTCTTGCCCTTGTGGGGATGGATGCTCCGGATGTTCTGCTTCTGGATGTCACCCTTCCCGGGATGCTTTCTTTTGAGTTGGTCGACCGCATTCATTCGCGGGAAGGCAGTCAGCCTTTCCCGATTGTTCTACTGACATCCCCCTATAAAAAAGATACCTTCCGCAACACTCCTGAGAGTCTTTATGGGGCGGAGGAATTTGTCGAACTGCCCAAGTTGGAGAATCTTATTGCCACCCTCACAAAAGTTCTTCAGGACCCTGAACCGGAAGATCTGGAAACCGACAATTTTGAGGCCGATGATCAGAAGATCAAACGGCGGATTCTTGAGGAAGTTGAACGGTTGGGAGCGGGAATTCATGAAGATTCGCTCGAAGACATCGCAGCGCTGGCTCGTTTAATTGTCAGCAACATCGGTCGCTGTTGCCAGAGATGTATCGACGATCCCTGGCACGACATGGACTGCATGGACCGACTCACCCTTGAGCTGGGCATGGGGCGACAGGTCTTGAGCCAGCTTGTGCCTGGTGTTCGAAGTCATAAGACCGATTATATCAAACAGGCTTTTGGAGACTATGTACGGCAACGGCGACTGGAGCGCGCGGGCGCCTACTATCCCGGGATTGATACCTGACTACTTGCTCGCCATCTCATTTTTTTGGGGCCTCCCGTTCAATCGAACAGTTCCGATGGTGGGATGAAAGGAACCTTTTTTCATGAGCCCGTCCGATCCTCAGGACCCTTCCCAGCGTGCGGAAGAATTTCTTCAAATCTTCCATAAAGGTGCCGAATTCACCCAGGAGCTTCTCAAAGAAAACGAGCGGCTTCGGTACCGCCTTTTAGAGATTGAGAAAGAAGCCACTTCTGGAGACCGAGAAGACACTCTGGCGAAACATCTTCGCCCTCTTCAGGCACGAATCGATTTGCTTGAGAATGAAAAGCGCGAGTTCGAGCGCCGTTTGCGCGATGTTGAGGAGGAGAATCTCTCCTTTGCAACCCGCTACGTCGAAATCGAGGCGGAAAACAATATGCTGGCCAATCTCTATATCGCCAGCTTTCAGCTTCATGCAACCTTGGAGTTCTCTGAAGTTGTACGGACCATCTCCGAAATCATCATCAATCTTGTGGGCGCGGAAGCGTTTGCCGTTTATCTTCTGGAGGAAAAATCCGGGGCCCTGTCACCCATCTCGGCGGAAGGCCTCGATTTGGAAAACCTGCCCGTAGTTCCGCTGGGCGAAGGGTTTTTAGGGAAAGCGGTTCAGCGACAGGATCTGTATCTTGAGAAAGACGTCCCTTCCTATACCCTCAATCTGGAACGTCCTATGGTTGTGATCCCTCTTTGCCTTGGAGACAGACCTGTCGGAGGCATCGCGGTCTATGGTCTGCTGGCCCAAAAGGAGAACTTCAGCAAGGTCGACTTTGAACTCTTTCGGCTCCTGGGCGGGCATGCGGCGACAGCTCTGTCCGCGGCACGGCTCCATACGTTGTCAGCACGAAAACTCTCCACAATGCAGGGTTTTATTGACCTTTTGACCCAGAAATGACGTATAAATGAGTTGAAACGATGAAGCCTGCCCTTTGAGGCAGACCTTCTGAATTGTCGATGCTAGCCCCTTATGGGTAAAACGGAGACGGTGATGGAATGTCAAAAGATACTGGTTGTAGAGGATTCCCCCACCATGCGCCAGTTGATTACCTTTGCACTGAAACGCGTACAGAATGCCGAAGTGGTGGAGGCTACCGACGGCGTCGATGGTCTGAAAAGGTTGGCTGCGGATACGTTCGACCTCGTGATTACAGATATCAATATGCCGATCATGGACGGGATCAAGCTGGTTGCCATGATTCGAAAAGACCCGGCTTATGTCGATGTCCCTATACTGGTTGTCACGACTGAAGGGGCAGAAGAGGACAGGGACAGGGCCATGGCTCTGGGAGCCAATGCCTATATGACCAAACCTGTTCAGACCGGACGTTTGATCGAGATTTGTGAGCAATTTTTGAAAGAGAGAAAAGCCGCAGCAGAGCGGGCTTGACAGCCTACTAGGGTTATGGGATAAATTGCCGAGTCCTGGCTGGAGAACCCCGGTTCTATCAGTGACTTAGAGAGCAATTGATCAACAGGAGGTTGATTTGTCAAAAGAAGAAGCGATTGAGGTAGAAGGTACAGTTGTTGAGCCCTTGCCGAACGCCATGTTCCGGGTGGAACTGGAAAACGGACATATCGTTCTGGCGCATATTTCCGGAAAAATGAGAAAATACTACATCCGGATCCTGCCTGGCGATAAAGTGACGGTTGAACTGTCGCCATACGATTTGACGCGAGGTCGTATCACCTATCGCGCCAAATAAAAGGGCTGACTGTACCCGCCGCTGACGCAGTGCGCAGCGGCGGCGTCGTTTTTAGGAAATCCCTTTTGCATACACCGACCGGCTTGAGCCGGTTTTTGCGTCTGACCGATTCTGTGTTTTGGAGGCCCCATGGAAGAACGCTATTCACCCTCTGCCATTGAAGCCAAATGGCAAAAAGTCTGGGAAGAAAAGAAAACTTTCCAGGTTTCAGAGGACCCCGGCAAGGAGAAATACTACTTGCTGGAGATGTTTCCGTACCCTTCCGGGCGGATTCATATGGGGCATGTTCGTAATTACGCTATCGGGGATGTTGTTGCCCGCTTTAAAGGAATGCAGGGCTATAACGTTCTCCACCCCATGGGGTGGGACGCCTTTGGGATGCCTGCCGAGAATGCCGCTATCCAGCACGGGGTTCATCCCGCCAAATGGACGTGGGAAAATATCGACAGCATGCGCAAGCAGCTGAAGAAGATCGGACTGTCGTACGACTGGGATCGCGAGTTCGCCACCTGTTCTCCGGACTACTACCGATGGGAGCAATTGGTCTTTCTTCGGATGCTGGAAAAGGGGCTCGCCTACAAAAAGAGCTCAGCCGTCAACTGGTGTGATGACTGTTTTACGGTGCTGGCCAACGAGCAGGTCGAGGACGGTTGCTGCTGGCGCTGTGGCCGCGAGGTTGTCCAGAAAGAGCTGGAGCAGTGGTTCTTCAAGACCACCGCCTACGCCGATGAACTGCTGGACGATATGGACCAATTGGGCGGTTGGCCCGAACAGGTTCTTACCATGCAGCGCAACTGGATCGGCAAAAGCCACGGTTGCGAAATTGATTTTGCGGTGGACGGAAACGATGAGACTGTTCGCGTTTTCACCACCCGGCCCGATACCCTCTTTGGGGCGACCTTCATGTCTCTGGCGGCAGAGCACCCCCTGGCGGAACAGTTGATCACGGACGCGCAGCGGGCTGAGGCCGAAGCCTTTATCGAAAAGGTGAAGAAGCAGGATACCACCGAGCGTTCGACCGAGACGATGGAGAAAGAAGGTATCTTCACCGGCTCCTATTGTATCAACCCTCTCAACGGGCGAAAGATGCCTGTTTTCCTGGCCAACTTTGTATTGATGGGGTACGGCACCGGAGCGGTCATGGCTGTCCCGGCCCACGATCAGCGTGATTTCGAATTCGCTAAAAAGTACGATCTTCCCATTGAGGTGGTTATCCAGCCGGAGGGCGAAGCCTTAAATGGGGCGACTCTGGAAGAGGCCTGGACCGGTCCCGGTTTGCTGGTGAATTCAGGGGACTTTGACGGCCAACCCAACGAAGATGCCAAACAGGCCATTGCCGAGTACCTGGACGGAAAAGGGGAGGGGAAGGCCACCATCAACTTTCGCCTTCGCGACTGGGGTGTGTCCCGCCAACGGTACTGGGGAACGCCGATTCCGGTGATCTATTGTGACAGCTGTGGTGTGGTTCCCGTTCCGGAAAAGGACCTTCCGGTCGTTCTGCCCGAAGATGTGGTTTTAAGCGCCGAAGGGGGCAGTCCCTTGGCACGACACGAGGCCTTTCTGAAGGTCGATTGCCCCATTTGTGGTGCAACAGCACGCCGTGAAACCGATACCTTCGATACTTTTGTCGAATCGTCCTGGTACTTTGCCCGCTATGCCTGCCCAGATTACGATCAGGACGTGCTTGATAAGAAGGCTGCCGACTACTGGCTGCCGGTCGATCAGTATATCGGCGGTATCGAACACGCCGTCATGCATCTGCTGTATGCCCGCTTCTGGACCAAGATCCTTCGCGATCTCGGGCTGCTCAGTGTCGATGAGCCGTTTACCAACCTGCTGACCCAGGGGATGGTCTGTATGGAAACCCAATCGTGCCCGGAACACGGTTGGTTGTATCCCGAAGAGGTGGAAAACGGGCGGTGCACCAAGTGCGGTAAGCCGGTGATCGGTGGCCGGACGGAGAAGATGAGTAAGTCCAAGAAGAACGTGGTCGACCCGGACGCGTTGATTCGTCTATTTGGGGCCGATACAGCCCGACTTTTTGCCCTCTTTGCCGCTCCCCCCGAGAAAGATCTGGAATGGAACGAGCAAGGGGTAGAAGGGTGCTCCCGTTTCCTGAACCGTGTCTGGCGACTGGTTTATGACAACCTGGATCTGATCAGCCAGGTCCCCGTGGCCACGGCGGCGGAGGGCAGCGCCAAAGCCCTGCGTCGCCAGGTGCACGAAACCATCCAGAAAGTCACCTCCGATATTGACGGGCGTTTCCACTTTAATACCGCTATTGCAGCGGTCATGGAACTCCTGAATGCGGTGAACGGTTTTAAACAGAACAGTGAGCATCCCGCCGTGATCCGTGAAGCCGTAGAGGCGATTGTTCGTCTGCTGTCCCCCTTTGTGCCCCATATGGCCGAAGAGCTCTGGGAGCTCCTGGGCCACGAAGGTGGCGTGATCGCTGCCGGATGGCCCGAGGTTGACCCGGCCGCACTGGTCAAGGATGAACAGATGATCGTCGTGCAGGTGATGGGTAAGGTTCGCGCCAAGATCACCGTGGCGGCAGATGCCTCGGAAGAGCAGGTGAAAGAGGTCGCTCTGGCGGACACGAATGTGGCTCGCTTTATCGAAGGAAAAACTGTTCGGAAGATGATCTATGTTCCGGGCCGCTTACTGAATATTGTGGCGAACTGATGCGTATCCTACTCGTCCTTCTCTCTCTTTGCCTGCTCGTTTCTGGGTGCGGCTACCGTGTGGCCGATTCGGCGCGGGAACTCCCTCAGGGAGTGGCCCGACTGTATGTGGAGACGGTTAAAAACAGGACTCTGGAACCGTTTGTAGAGGATCTGATGACCAACGCCCTGGTCAAAGAGTTTGGACGCAGGCAGGGTGTTCAGGTTGTTTCGGGCCCTTCACTGGCCCAGGCGGTTTTCAAAAGTAGAATTATCGCCTACTCCAATGGCGTCGTTGCTTATAATCCAAAAGATGAAGAGGCGGAATATCGGGTAACGATTCACATCGAAGCAGAACTCCGTCGCCTGGTAGACGGGAAACTGTTGTGGCGAGGCGGGGCTTCTGAAGAGGAAGAATATCTCGCCAACACCGACAAATTGCTGCAGGAGGACGCGGAAAACAGGACGCAGGCCATTGTCTGCGATCGCCTAGCCGAAAAACTCTATGTCCGACTTGCGGAAGATTTCTAGGCTCTTTCGCCATGACTCCTGCGGACCTGGCTCGCGCAGCGCGAGAACATCAACTTCCACCTCTGGTCTGCCTACACGGCAGTGAAACCTATCTGTTGCAGCGGGCTTTCGAACAGGTTCGTGAGGCCACAGTCCCGGAGGACGCACGCGACTTCAACTATCAGCAGTTTGACGGAAAAGAGGTCGATCCGGGGCGTCTGCTGGATGAGGCCCAAACCCTTCCGGTCTTTGCCCCGCGACGGATGATCGTTGTCCATAACGCCCACAAACTTTCCGCTTCGACCCAGGAAGCCTTCCTGCCTTACCTTCAAGACCCTGCACCGGAGACCCTTCTTCTGTTGATCGGTGAGAAGATCGACGGTCGTCGAAAATTCTTCCAACACCTGCGGAAGAAAGGCATGGTGGTTGAGTTCAAACCGCTCTACGAAAACCAGTTGCCCGGTTTCATCCGCCAGGAAGCCCAACGACTTGATCTGGAGTTCACAGAGGACGGTATGCGGACTTTCTGCCGCAGGGTAGGGACCGGTTTGCAGGAAATCGTCGGTGAGCTGCTCAAGTTACAGAACTACCTGGGTGGGGCCGGAATCGTTGACAGTCAGGAGGTCCTGGCTCTTGTGTCCGACTCGCGTCAGGACAGTATCTTCGATTTGACCAATGCTCTTGGGACAGGAAACACCGCCAGAGCTCTGGCTCTTCTCAGGCGGATGCTCGACGAAGGAGAGCCCCCTTTACGGATTCTGACGATGATTGTGCGGCATTACCGCCAGTTGCGGAAAACTGCCGACGCTCTCAAGCAGGGGCTCCCGAAAAAGGAAATGGCTCGGCATGTCGGGATTAATCCCTATTTCCTGGACGGTCTGGTCAAGCAGGCGCGTGAAAACCCGGTTCGTTACAAGAATGTGATGGAGGCTTGTCTGGCAACCGATCTGGCTCTGAAGTCCAGTGGCGCCCATCCGGAAGCTCTGATGGAGAGGCTGTTGTACGATCTGGCCGGATATCGTCAGAAGGCGGGACAATAAAAAACGGGAAGGCCTCGGCCTTCCCGTCCGGGATCGAATCCTGTGTGACGATTGGTCAGCGCAGGGTGTTGACCAGTTTGGTCAGACGGCCAATTTTGCGGCTGGCAGTCGCTTTGTGGATAACGCCTTTGGACGCGGTCTTGTCGATGTAAGGAATCGCTTTGGCCAGAGCAGCCTCAGCAGCTTCCAGATTGGCGCCGGCCACGGCTTCGCGAACCTGCTTGACCAGGGTGCGCATGGTGGAACGGATGTGATTATTACGAGCAGCGCGCTTCGCGTTCTGGCGATTGCGCTTTTCAGCAGACTTGTGATTTGCCACTGTGGGCCTCCTTCAACGGTGTATTAGTGTTAGCGGAGGAACTTATAACACCAAGTCGCAGGTAGTGCAAGTTAAAAAAGACCAATAATATCTGAGAAAAATATTAAAAAACAGACTGTTATCCATTTTAATCTTGGGATTAAAATAAAATAATCCATGGAATCGCAAAAAAAGGTCATAAAAGCCACCGGGATTATGGGGGCAGCTACTCTTGGGAGCCGGATTACCGGGCTGGTGCGCGATATGGTTGTGGCCAGGTTGTTTGGAGCCGGCTTCGCCACCGATGCCTTTTTTATGGCCTTTACCATCCCCAACCTCCTGCGCCGTTTCTTTGGGGAAGGTTCTCTGACAGCAGCATTTGTTCCCGTCTTCAGCGAGGTTCTTCATACGGAGGGTGAGAAGAGGGCCCGCGAGGTGGCCAACGCTTGTGCAACACTGCTGCTTCTTGTTCTGCTCGCCGTCGTTGCCGTCGGTATTCTGTTCTCCCCCTGGATTGTCCAGCTGATCGGTTTCGGGTTCGGTGAGGTTTCAGGAAAGCTGGAGCTGACCGATCAATTGAACCGGGTGATGTTCCCCTATATCGGATTTGTCAGCCTGCTGGCCCTGGTGACCGGTATTCTGAACGTCCTCGGACATTACTTCTGGCCCTCCATCTCCTCCGCCTTTCTTAACCTCTGCATGATCGGCAGTGCTCTGCTGCTCCATGGCGTTTTTGAGGTCCCGGTGTTTGCTCTTGCCATGGGGGTCCTGTTGGGCGGGGTGGTGCAGCTGGCGCTTCAATGGCCGGTATTGCGCCGCCTGGACTTTGTCCCCCGGTGGCATTTCAACCCTGCCGATCCCGCTGTCCGACGCATGGGAAAACTTCTTTTGCCCGGCATCGCCGGTGTTGCTATCTATCAGATCAATATTGTTGTCAGCCGTTTGTTGGCATCGTTTCTGGAAGAGGGCTCTGTTTCCTGGCTTTATTATGGACAGCGCCTCTTTGAATTCCCCCAGGGTGTTTTTGTGGTGTCTCTGGCCACGGCTCTTTTACCAGCTCTCAGCCGTCACGCTGCAGAAGGGAATCTGGAGGCTTTGAAGGATTCGTTGAGGCACGCGCTCGGGTTGGTTCTGCTGGTGACCCTGCCGGCGTCTATCGGGCTGGTCCTCTGTGCCAAACCGGTCTTCGGGGTGTTTTTCCTGGGAGGCGAATTTTCAACGCAGGACCTCGAAATGACCACGCTGGCTCTTATGGCCTATGCTCCCGGCCTGCTCTTTGTCGGATGCAGTCAGATCCTGGTACGGACCTTCTATTCCCTGAAAGATACCATGACCCCGGTGAAGATCTCCTTCTGGACCCTGCTGGTCAACGGCGTCGGAGGTTATCTTCTGATGGGGCCGTTCGGCCATCTCGGGCTGGCACTCGCGCTCACACTGTCCTCTATCTTTAATATGCTGGCTTTGGGTGTCGCTCTGAAAAGGTCTTTTGGCTGCTTTGGTGTGCGATCGCTGCTGGTCCTTCTGCTGCGCCTTTTCCTCCCTGCTGGAGGCCTTGCGGTGGTGGTCTGGTGGGTCCTCCAGTGGGGGGATTGGGCCGCAACCGGTCAGACGGTCATGAACGGGGGAATTCTTCTGTTGGCGGTCGCTGCAGGTGTGATCGTCTTCGGCGTCGGTGCCTGGGCCTTTCGGGTTCAGGAGTGGCGGGATCTCCTCCAACTGCTAGGCAAAAGGTTTCAGCCCAGGCAGGCCCCTCCTGCCTAATAGCGATAGATTCTGACCTGGCCGGTGGCAATCCGTTTCTCCAGCCAGCGACTGACCCAGGTCTTCAGGTGTGAACGGGTCCAGGGGACCAGGCAGATGAAACCGAAGATATCGGTCAGGAATCCCGGTGTCAGCAGGACAAGTCCTCCGGCCAGAATCATCAGACCGTCCATCAGGCCTTCCGCGGGAAGCCTGCCCTGATTCATTTCGTTCTGTAACCTTTGTAATAGCTCAAACCCCTGACTGCGAGCCAGATGGGCCCCGGCAACCCCCGTTAAAACGATCAGGGCCAGGGTGGGAAGGGTGCCGATCTCACTTCCCGCCTGAATGAGAAGGGTCAACTCGGCCACGGGGATGAAAATGAAGAAAAAAAGCAGCTTTATAAACATGTCGAAATCCCTAGATGGTTTAAGATGTGCAGTTTAGACCGTATTCTGAAGTTTTTCAATCGAGAGCAGGCATAGCTTGTAACATATTGAAAAATAAAAGAAAAAATAATGACTAAAATTTATGCAAAATGCTGAAGGGGGCATTTGCTCTCGAATTGGGCCGTTAGAAAACACCTTTGTCCACAGCTTGTCCACAGTTTGCGTGGAAAAATTGATAAAGGCCCGAAGATTGGCACTTTTAAGCACTGGTCAGGCCAATTTCAGGTATCCTGCCTTGTCAGATCTTCCAGCCAGAGTTCCGTTGCTTTGCGTAATGCCTGTTCCGGATCCAACCCCTGCTGCGAGGAATACTGGCAGAGATCCAGCAGCAGTTGCCCGAGGCTTTCTTCATCCCGGGGGAGTTCTGTTGTCGGGGACTTTTCGGCAATGGCCACTTCAGCACCCAGCTTTCTGGCTTTCCCCGCAAGCTTGGTTGCTCGCATCAGCGCAGGAAGTTGGGGAGGGACAGATGCCAGAGGGCAGGTGGAAGCACCTTTTGCCTCTTTCTCCTCTTGTTTAATCCGATCCCAATTTGAAAAGAGCTCGCTGGTGTCGTTGAACGACAGGTTTTCGAAGACATGGGGATGGCGACGGATCAACTTGTTGGCGATGGCATCGCAGACATCCCCGATCTGGAACAGGCCCTGCGAGGAAAACATTTCAGCCTGGAAAACCACCTGCAGTAGGAGGTCACCCAGTTCGTCACAGATCTCAATCGGGTCTCCCGACTCGATGGCATGAATCGCCTCGTAGGTTTCCTCGATCATGTACGGGATGAGGGAGGAGGGGGTCTGTTCAGCGTCCCAGGGACAGCCTCCCGGCCCTCGCAGATCTTTCATGACCTGAACAAGGCGAAGAAAGGATTCGGCGGTTTGTTTCGGATTATAGTTCATGGAAGCTCCTTTCACGCCATCTAATACCTTAAGGGAGTACCCTTAAGCAAGGGTTGCAATCCCTGGAAAAATCAGCTATTTGTCCCTGTTCTGCGAAGACGGGAAAAGGCCAGGTTTTGGCCTTGACAAGAATGTCCTAATCCTTATACTGAATCGTTCCGTGTTCCGGTGGGGGTGTCGTGCGTCTGAAACTCGAAGACATAGGTGAGCAGGAAGTTCGGCGGCCGATTGAGTTGCCGGCCGAACAGATACCGGGCCTCAGTGTCCTTTCGGAGGAAGAGGCCTGTTTTGTTGCACCCATTCGAGGTGACCTGAGGTTGCGGCGCCGCGACACTGTGATTGAATTGGCGGGGGAGGTAACGAGCCGGGTTCGACTTCGTTGCGGCCGTTGTCTTGTACCTACGGACGAAGATCTGGATCTCCGATTTCAGGTTACCTTGTCAGCCGGGGCCCCAGAGACGTCCGATGATCTTGAAGAGGAGACGGAACTGTCCGGCGACCAGTTGGATGTCTGGATGGTGGAGGGCGATGAGATCGATCTGTTGGACCCTCTGGCGGAACAGATTCTGATGGTTCTGCCGACACATGTCGTTTGCAGTGCACATTGTAAAGGGCTCTGCTCCGGTTGCGGAGCCGATCTGAATAAAGATGAATGCCAATGCAAGGGAGAAGGCTTTCCTGGCCCCTTCGATGCATTGAAAGACTTGAAACTTGATTAACCAAGTACTGATGCGCGGCATCAGAGACCAACTCTTGAAGGAGAGAGAATAATGGCTGTACCCAAGAAGAAGACATCGAAGTCCAAACGTGACATGCGCCGTGCGCATGATGCTGTTTCCGCCCCCGGGATCTCCACCTGTGACAATTGTGGTGAACCGAAAGTCCCTCACCGTGTCTGCGGCCAGTGCGGCTACTACAAAGGTAAGGAAGTCATCTCCTCCGACGACGTGTAAGAGGTTCGCTTGCAGGAGAAAATTACCATCGCCATTGACGCAATGGGAAGCGATACTTCGCCGGTAACCGAGGTTGCTGCTGCGGTGTCGGCCTGCCGTCAATGGAACATGTCCGTTATTCTTGTTGGAGACCGGGAACGTATCCAGCAGGAACTGGGAAAGCATGACACCAAGGGCCTGGATTTGGGAGTCCAGCACGCTTCAGAAGTGGTCGGTATGCATGATGCCGCATCTGACGCGCTACGAAAGAAGGACTCCTCAATCTGGGTCGCTTTCAATCTGGTGAAGAACGGTGAAGCCCAGGCCGTTGTCAGTGCGGGGAACTCGGGGGCCACGATGGCTGCCGGGATGTTTGTGCTGAAACGGGTGAAAGGGATCGAACGTCCGGCCATTGCGACGGTTTTCCCCAACCTGACTGGCAAGACCCTGATTCTGGATGTCGGCGGCAATGTCGATTGCAAACCGCAACATCTTGAGCAGTTTGCCATTATGGGTCATGTGTACGCCAAGCATGTGATGCATATCCCCGAGCCTCGTGTAGGACTCCTTTCCAACGGTGAAGAAGAAAAGAAGGGGACCGAACTGACCCGCGAAACCCATGCTTTACTGAAAGATCATAAGTTCAATTATGTGGGCTATGTGGAAGGTCGCGATATCTTCAACGGCACCACCGATGTTGTGGTCTGTGACGGGTTCGTGGGCAATATCGTGCTCAAGCTCTCCGAGGGTCTGGCCGAAGCTATTGGAACTATGTTAAAGCGGCAGATCAAGAGCCGTTTTCTGTCCAAGCTGGGTTACCTCCTGGCACGCCCCTCTTTTAAACTATTTAAGAAGAAGGTGGATTATGCCGAATTCGGCGGCGCACCCCTTCTTGGTATTAACGGAACCGGGTTGATCTGTCATGGCGGGTCCAGCGTAAAAGCGATCGCCAACGCGATCCATATGGCTGAGCAATTTGCCTCCGGACAAATCAATGAGCGGTTGGCACAGGCTCTTGTCGATGAAGGTGTGTCTGCTGCCTGATATTTATTCTGCTGCCGCGGGAGTTGAACGCATGGCAGCGCGGGACCAAAGGAGTCAGTATTGAAACGGGCACGTATTACAGGCACGGGATCCTATGTGCCGGAAAAAATCCTGACCAACGCCGATCTTGAAAAGATTGTCGATACCTCCGACGAATGGATTTCCACCCGGACCGGAATTCGCGAACGTCGAATTGCGGCCGTGTCTGAAAATACCTCCGATCTGGCAGCCAATGCGGCTGCCCGAGCTCTGGAAATGGCCGGTGTTTCTGCCGATGAAATTGACCTGATCATTGTCGGTACGATTACCGGCGATTATCCCTGGCCTGCAACCGCCTGCCTGGTCCAGGAAAAGCTGGGAGCGAAGAAGGCCTTTGCCTACGATATTTCCGCGGCCTGCAGTGGGTTTGTCTACGCTCTGGATGCGGCAACGCGCCAAATCGAGGCCGGGGCAGTGCAGAAAGCCGTCGTTATCGGTGCCGAGATCTTCTCCCGTATTCTTGACTGGGACGACCGGAACACCTGTGTTCTTTTCGGGGACGGCGCCGGTGCCGTGGTTGTGGAAGCCTCCAATGGCGAAGCCGGTGTTCTTGCAAGCTGCCTGCATTCGGACGGAAACTATTCCGAGCTGCTTTATCAGCCCGGATTTGGGACGCGCTTCCCGGCGACCGATGAAAACCTTTCCCAGAAACTGCAATACATAAAAATGCAAGGCAACGAAGTTTTCAAGGTCGCAGTGCGTATGCTCAGTGAAGTGGCTCAGGAGGCCTTGGAAGCTGCGGATCTCTCCATCGATGATCTGCATCTGCTGATTCCCCATCAGGCCAATCGCCGGATCCTGGACGCGACGGCCAAGAGACTCGGCCTGCCCGAGGAGCGGGTCTATATTAATGTCGACCGTTTCGGCAATACTTCCGCGGCCACGATTCCGATTGCACTGGACGAGGTGGTTCGTGGGGACAAAGTCTCCTCCGGAGATATTCTGGTTTTCGACGCCTTCGGAGGTGGTTTCACCTGGGGCGCAACTGTCGTACGCTGGTAACTGAAGGAGCTTAGGTGATGATCGCTTTCGTTTTCCCCGGTCAGGGGTCGCAATTCCCCGGCATGGGGCAGGATCTGGCGGAGAATTTCGCTGTCAGCAAACAGGTTTTTGAGGAAGCCTCCGATGCCATCGGTATCGATGTGGCGGCGCTGTGTTTCTCCG
>JANQIN010000102.1 GCA_028282145.1 Thermodesulfobacteriota bacterium
ACCCAAACCGCAGCCTAAAAAACCGGTGGTAACCAAACCGGCAGTAGACCAGGAGAAGTTGCGTCAACAGCGCCTGGAAGCCCTGCGAAAACAACGTGCGGAAGAGCAGGAACGCCAGCAGCGCCAGCAGAAGATCGATGAGCTTAAGCAGCGCCTGGCCCAATTAAACGCCGAACCGGGTAACGAAACCAAGGGGCCGGATGCCCCTGTGGGTGAGATCGATGGCAAGGGAACCGAAGAAGGGGTTTCCCATTCTCGATGGATTCAGGAGTATATTCAGCAGCAGTGGCGCCTATCCAAGTATCAGGTAGCAGGCCGCGATGCCCGTGCTAAAGTCAAAGTTATATATTCATCGAAGGGGACACTCTTGGATTTCCAGTTTTTGGAAAAGTCTGGAGTAACCCAATTTGACGAATCGCTGAAAAATGCGATTCTGAAGTCGAGGGAACTACCTAACCCACTCGGAAAGCGAGTGGAGTATGATATCAACTTCAACCTTGATGAAATGCAGGAATGATCCCTATGCGTACGCTCATTGTATCCCTGGTTCTGTTGATTGTGTCGGTTTCCTCTGCCGTCGCAGCGGAGGAGTTAACCATTTCCGCCCCCGGACAGCAGACGCTGCCTCTGGCGCTGACCGATTTTATTCCCACTCCAGGCCAGACCCCGAATCCGGCGCTGATGAACGAGTTCCAGCAGATCCTGAAATACGATCTGGAACTGTCCGGACTCTTCGAACTGGTCAACCCGGACTCTTTTCTCGGAGACGCGAAGCGGATCGGTCTCCGAAGCGTCGATGTCAATTTTAGCGAGTGGCGCCTCCTGGGAGCCGATCTGGTTCTCAAGGGCACTTATCGGATGGACGGAGATCGCCTCGTTATTGTACCGCGTCTGTACGATGTCCCCCGCCAGAAGCTGCTTTACGGAGTCCCGGTTGTCGGAGACCGCGCTTCAATCCGCAATTTCGCTCACGAACTGGCCGACAAAATTCTGGAGGCGTTGACCGACGAGACCGGACCGTTTAAAGCCAAGATTGCCTTTATCAACAACAGCACCGGCAACAAGGAGCTGTATCTGATGGATACCGACGGCCATGGTGTGGTCCGTCTGACCGCTCATGGCGGAATCGTGCTCAACCCCGATTTCACCCCGCCGCCCCAGCGGGAGATCTCCTTTACCTCCTACAAACGCGGCAACCCGGATCTCTATCGGCGGGAGCTGCGCAGTGGGGTCGAATCGGTGATTTCCCGGCGCTCCGGGCTCAATATTGGCGGTCGTTTCAGTCCCGACGGTCGCCGTGTTGCCCTGACCCAGTCCCAATCCGGCAATACCGATATCGTTATTATCGGCGCCAACGGTCGCGGGAGAACCCAGATCACCAGGCACTGGGGAATCGACGTGGACCCGAGCTGGTCGCCGGATGGCAAAGAGCTTGCATTTGTATCGGACCGGCGCGGCAACCCTCATATCTTCATTGTGGATGACGGCGGGGAAAAAGTGCGACGTTTGACCTTTGAAGGGAAATACAATGCGACCCCCGCTTGGAGCCCGAAAGGGGACCGCATTGCGTTCACCCGCCTGGAGAACAGACGGTTCGATGTCTATACGATACGCCCCGACGGGACGGACGAGCGTCGGCTGACCTTCGGCGCAGGGAGCAAGGAACACCCCCGCTGGAGTCCGGACGGCCGCTTTCTGGTCTATTCCAATGATGTATCAGGCAAGAAAGCGATCTGGATTATGCGGGCCGATGGAACCGGCGGTCGACCGATTCATACCGGACAGGGTGTCAGTCAGCATCCGACCTGGTCCACACGCTGGTAAAAATGCGCAAAAGCGTTTGTTTTTATAGGGGACATTTGCTAGGCTGTTGCCTTAATGAGTATTAAACTAAAGTCCCGAAACCCGGATTCTGCGATTTGATTCGAAAGGAGATACCTCTGATGAAGAAGATTTTTGCCATTCTGGCTGTAGCCGCTTTGGTGGCTATGGTTGGTTGTGCCAAGCAGGCTGCACCAGGTTCGACTGTCGACGACCAGCAGGTTGCCGGTGCTGGCCAGACTCAAGGCTCCGGCGGTGGTACTACCGGCGGTTCCGGTGTTCAAAGCCAGGGTGGTAGCGCCATGCCGGCTGCTCCTGCTGCCATGGAGCGCGTTTACTTCGACTTCGACCAGTACACCCTGTCGGCTGACGCCAAAGCCACTCTGGAAGGCAATGCCGCTTACCTGATGGCCAACAAGTCGGTCTGGGTCAAGATCGAAGGTCACTGCGATGAGCGTGGCTCCGACGAGTACAACCTGGCTCTGGGTGAGAAGCGTGCCCTGGCCGTGATGAACTACCTGGTCTCTCTGGGTGTTTCCAAGAACCGCCTGTCGGTGATCAGCTACGGCGAAGAGCGTCCCCTTGTGGCCGGTTCCTCCGAGGCCGCCTGGGCTCAGAACCGTCGCGCCGAGTTCGTCAAGAACTAAGTATTTCGAAATCGAGCCCAGGAATGGGCGACCCAAAAACAGGGGCCTTCCAGCCCCTGTTTTTGTAAGTGAAGCAAAACCGCGATTTTGCGGAACGCGCTTCACAAAGGTTATGGATATCCTTTGTGAACAGACGAGGACCGCGCATTGGCGCGGCCTTTTCTGTTTTAAGCACAAAACAGGAGACGTATTGTGACCCTTATCAAGCGCCTGGCACTCCCGATGATCGGTCTTCTTCTGACACTCCCAATCGTTCCAGCAGAGGGCGCCAGCCGTCTGGAAGCCGATCTGCAGGAGCTGAAGCTGCGTCTGACCGAGTTGGAGCAGGGGTTGGCGGCCGTTCGCCGGGGTGGTGTGCCGCAACAGGCATCCTCTCCCTCCAGTGTGGCCAATCTGCAGGCCGGTCTAGACAACCTGCGGGTGGAGGTCCAGCAGTTTGCCGGCCAGGTCGAGGATATGGTGCGGGAAAATGCCCGCCTCAAGGAAGAGCTCAGCCTCCTGAGGGAAGAGTTCTCGGTCAAGGTCTCGGCGATTGAAGGTCGTCTGGCGGCTCTGGAAGGGAAGGGGCCGGTAGCGCCCCCGGTGAAATCGACGACTCCGGAAACGCCTGCCACTCCGACGACCCAGCCTGAGTCTACTCCGGAGGTTCGCGGTTCGGTTCAGCCTCCGGCCCCGGAAACCGGAGCGGCAACGCTCTATGAAGCCTCCCTGCAACTGATCCAGAAGGATGGGAAGTATGCCGCCGGAGAAAAAGGGATGCGGGACTTCCTGAAGCAGTATGGCAACCACAAGCTGGCGGTGAATGCCATGTACTGGGCGGGGGAGGCGCTGTACGGACAGAAGAAGTACGAAGACGCTATCTTGCAATTCCAGGACGTGATCCTGACCCACGGCGATCATCCCAAAGTGGCGGCGGCCTATCTGAAACAGGCCAAGGCGTTTCAGGTCCTCGGCGATCAGGCCAGTTATCGAGCCACGTTGCAGAAGCTGATCGACCGCTTCCCACTGTCGGCCGAGGCCGACAAGGCAAAGGCGGCCTTAAAAAAATAAAAAGCAGCCAGCTTGTTAAAGGCACTGCGAGCCCAGGGATGGGTGAGGCAACAACAGGGCGACATGTGGCCCTGTTGTTGTGAGTGAAGCAAAATCGCACTTTTGCGAAACGAGCATGACAAACACCTTGGATGGGATTTGTCATCAGACTGTGGCGGTTCCTGAAGGAACCGCCTCTTTTTTTATCTAAAAATTACCGAAAGACGCGATTAACCGCCCGGTTCAATCTTGCGAAAAGCCGCCATCACGTCGTTCTGGTTCAGTACCCCCTGCAGTTCAAAGGGCTGCTCCGGATCAATCACGGGGAAGTAGCTGATGTCCTGATGGGTGTGGAACAGATCGAGGGCGGTCCGCAACGACTGCTCCGGTTCCACATGCAGATGATCGGCGGAAACCAGATCGCCGGCGACGATCAGCTTCGCCAGGCTCGGCTCAAACAGCAGACTGCGGATCTCAGTGTAGTTGATCATGCCGATAAATTTGCCTTCCCGGTCGATGACGGGAAAACGGTCATAACGGCTGTGGGCGATCTTTTGCAGCAGCTTGTTATACGGGGTGGAGTCCCGCACCGCCTCCACATTTCGTCGCATGATGTGCTTGACCAGAATGTCTCCCGGGTCCTTCAGTCGATGCCCTTCCGGCAGGCCCAGCGCCGAACGGAAGTGGTGGGCCACGTTGTGCAGTCCTTCCATGGTGTTCTGGGAAGTTCGTTTGTAGAGCAGGGTCAGGATCGGCACCTCACCGGCCTGGACCAGTCCGTGACGTACTGCCAGCGGGCCGATCAGTTCAAAGATGACCACCGCACCGAGGACGACGGTTTCCACCAGCATCCCCCCCTCGGGCCATTGGCGCCGAAGATTCAGCGCCAGACCGATGGCCACACCGGCCTGGGCCAGAAGGGTCAGGCCGATCCAGGCTTTCTCCCGGTCGCCAAAACGGCCCAGATCCGCTCCCCAGCGGGCACCGAGAAGTTTCCCCGCGGTGCGGGCGACGACATAAACGATTCCCATGAGTCCGATATGGGCCAGGCTTTCCAGGTGAAGATTGGCCCCCGCCAGCACAAAGAAGCAGACATAGAGTGGATAATCGACCTGCTTCAGCGCGCGAAGGAGTCGGTGCCATTTGGGGGAACTGTTGGCCAGAGTTGCACCGAGGGCCAAGCCGGCCAGCATCGGGTCCAGCCGGAAGAAGCCGGCGAGAGTAATGCAGGTGGCGGCACTTCCCAAGAGCAGGAGTTTGAACTCGGTGGTCTGTTCCATTCTCTGGCCCCAGAGGGCGGTCAGAAAACCGAGGGTGATTCCCAGGGCAACAGGGCCGAGGAGTTGCTGTACCAGAAGCAACAGGTCGGTTTGCGCCCCCAACAGGATATGGGACAAGAGCGTAAAGAGGGAGACGCAGATCAGGTTGTTGAGCCCCACGAGGGTCAGAAGCGAACTGGTGACCGGTCCGTCAGCTTCGCATTCGCGAACCACCATCAGGGTTGCTGCCGGAGCCGTAGCGATGCTGATGACACCGAGAAAGAGACCGAACATCAACGAGGTTTCGATGACGTTGAGGCCGGGGATGTGGTAGCCGAGAATAAACTGGTTGCAAAGACCGGTGGCCATAGCGACCAGACCGGCTGTCACGGCCGTTTCCCCGAAGGAAAAGAGCAGGATGCGGTGTTTCCAGCGGCGGAGGTTTTCGGTCTGAAGCTGACCGCCGATGCTCAACATGATCAGAGCCAGGGCGATATCGGTGATCAGGCTGAGCTCGGTGCGGACATCTTTGGTAAAAGGGGTGGGAAGTCCAAGCCAGCCGGAAAACGAGGGACCCATCAGCATGCCGGCCAGCAGATAGCCGGTGACGCGGGGGATTCGCAGCACAACAGCCAGCCGACCGCCGATCAGGGCGCCCAGCAGGATAAAACTGAAGGCAGTGAGCAGATGAAGATACAGCATATGACACCAAGAATAGCAAAGAGTCCGAAATTTCCCTTATAAATCTTAAAAAAATCAATTGTTACAAATTGTTACAAAATATAACCATGTGCTCTTTGAAGGAGGCGGGACGTATCTTTTCGCCGGAGAAATCAAAACCGGGCTTTTTGAATCGTTTCCGCTGACAAGGACGGTGAGAAGCGGTCTTCAGAGGTAGGGGCCAGAACGGAGTTTTCGCGCCTCGGAACCCCTTTTTACTTGGCACCAACCCCTTCATTCCGCTATATTTCCAAGGTTGTAAAATCTGCTATAAATCGATGCTTTCAGGCTGTAATAGACCGGTGGCATAACGGCCACACGCCGGCCGCAGGCTCCGGACAGCGATATCAAGTGACTTAGGGAGACAAATGTATGGAGAGCAATGACGCTGCGAAGTTGATGAGTACCCTGCCCGGGGACGATATCCGCCAGATCATGTGGCGCTATTCCGATCGCTTTGAACTGCAGATGGTTGTTCAATCGTCGCGCCAGGTGGCCCGGTCGGTCGTTGCCCGCTGTGTGGCTGACGGAGTACGCAACAGCCATGAGTGGAACGACCGGAAACACTCGATCCTGGAAGCTTTTGACCAAGCCGGTCTGACCCAGGTCTTTATGGACCCCCAGGACGGCGGTTTTATCGACGGCCCCAAGAATCTGGCTCTGGCCCTGGTGGCCTTTGAACTTTCCTGGGTCGATGGCGGTGCAGCCACCTCTTCACTGGCCAGTAACCTCGGTCTCTCTCCGATCCACGAAAAAGGAACCGACGCGCAGAAGCGCCACTACATGAAGGCCTGTACTCCGCCGCAGCCGGGTGAAGATCGTGAGATCATGCGTGCCGCTTTCGCCCTGACCGAGCCACTGCCCTTTATCGGTGTCGATACCGGTGTCATCTCCGGCAAAGCCACTGTGGCGGACATGGACGGTGACGAACCGATGTTGCAGATCGAAAAGCGCGGTCGTTTTATCACCAATATGGGCTTCGCCGATCTGGTCACCGCTGCCGTTGATACCGACGACGAGCGTCTCAAGACCAGCTGTATGGTGATCCTGGAAGAGGGCGACGAGGGTCTGTTTGACCGTGGTGTCCCCACCCAGAAGCTGGTTCATCAGCTCTCCTCCACCCGGGATCCCGTGTTCAGCCTTAAGGTTCCCGCCAGCCGGATCATCGGTGGTTACACCGTTCAGGACGGCGTGATTGTTCCCAACTTCAGCCACGCCGAAGTGATCGAGGCCGTCTTCCGCCGTACCCGTGTACCGGTCGGCCTGATGAGTTCCGCCAAGCTGCTGTCGGCGGTAGAGCCGATTATCCGTTACCATCGCCAGCGTTTCCGGGGCAATGCTGCGGTGCAGCCCGGGACCCCTCGTTTCGAGTCGGGTCTGCAGATGAAAGAAGACTGCCTGCAGCGCCTGGTCGATGTCTGGGCCGCCGGTGAGGCCGGTACCTCTCTCGGCTTCGCCACCTGCCGCCTGCTCGATACCTACGACGAGATCGAGAAGGAAAAGGAACGCATCTTCGCCGAAGAGGGGATCAAAGGGCGCGCCCAGCTGAAGGCGTTCCGCAAGATCAACAAAGACGCTCTGGAACTGCTGGCGCTGCGCGATCAGTCTGAAGGGGAGCGCGACGACGCCCGGATGCAGGAGCTGGAGGCCGATCCTCTGGTGCAGTTCGCTCTGCAGGACAGCCTGGCCAACGTCCTCTGCCCCGCCGGTAAGCTGTGGAACACCGGCGCCGGCGCCAACACCATGCGGGAGGCGGTCAGTCTGATGGGCGGTTACGGTGTGACCGAAGACTGCCCCGGCTTCCTGGGTCAGAAGTGGATGGATATGCAGCTTGAGGCCACCTACGAAGGCCCCGAATCGGTTCAGCGTCGTCAGCTGTCCATCACCATGACCAGCGAACTGTTCCTGGCCCAGTTCCGTCAGTGGATCGACGGGCTGCGCAAGATCGCTTCGACCCGCCCCGGTACCGGCGCCTGCGCCCTGGCTCGGGCGATGGAGCTGTGGCTCTGGACTCTGGAGCACCTGCAATCGGCCAAGGATGCCGACGGCAAGGCACTTTGGAACACCAATCGTCACGGTGTGTGCTATCCGATGGCCGATGCCCTCTGTTGGCTCATCTCCGTCTACTACCAGATCCTCGACGTAATGGAGTTGGCCGAGAAGGGTGAGATGAACCCGGTGGTGGCCGAAGGCCTCGAAGGGTCGCTCAACTTCTTCTCCGATCTGGCCCACACTCAGGTGGCACGTGCCGCCGGTGAGGCCGGTCGCCTCTGCGCCGAGCTGGTCTATGGCTACAACGCCCATCCCGACTGGGACGGCGAAGGCTGCTTCGACGCCGCCACCCTGGAAGATCTGGAGTCGGTGATGCCCGGCTTCGGCAGCCAGGCGACTGACGTGGTCGAAGGCGACGGCTCCCACGCCGCCAAGGCCGGCCCCTGCGCCAAGAGCTGCAAGTCCGGTTTTGTCCGCCTGCGGGCCAAGATGGACGTCTGCCTCACCGGCAGCCGCATGGCCAAAGACCGTGCGGCCACAGCCATCGGCCAGCTGATGATCCCCGAGGCGCTCGATTACCCCTTGTAATTAATCTGGACTCCTGAGCTCGGATCAATGCACCCGAGCCCAGGGCCAAGTCTCTTAATAGTCTTGGTTAACGAGCCAAAAGCAGGGGCTTATTTTGAGCCCTTGCTTTTGTAAGTGAAGGCAAACCGCGCCATGGGTTACAACGTGGCAAAACGAGCATAAAAAAGTCTACGACGGACTTTTTTATCCCTCCGTAGGAGAGAATAATGGAACGTCAGATGATGGAAGTGGATATCGCCTGTGTCGGCTTCGGCCCGGCGACAGCGGGCTTCCTGCACACGCTGTCCAAAGCCATCATGAACGAAGACGGTACCGTGGCCCTGGAAAGCCGGGTCATGCCCGGGGCTCCGCTGCAGGTCATGTGTTACGAGCGGGCCGACGACATCAGCTTCGGTGTTTCCGGTGTCGTTACCCGGGGCAAAGCGTTGCGGGAATCGTTCCCTGAACTGAACGTCAGTGAGATTCCAACCGCCGCTGAAGTGGCCCACGAAGAGGTCCTGTACCTGACCGATCCCGACGGTGCCTCCACCCGTTCCACCGGCGTCAAGATGGTGGACAAGGTCGCTGGCCTGCTGGCCAAGGACAACGCCTTTGCTCTGCCGTGGATCCCTCCGTTCTTGCGGAAGGAGCCGGGCATGGTTTTTTCCATGGGACAGTTCTGTCAGTGGATCGGTCAGCAGCTGATGGGCTCCGGTCTGGTACAGATCTGGCCGGGCATGCCGGTCGATTCGCCGCTGATTGAGGACGACAAAGTGGTCGGTATCCGCCTCGCCGATCAGGGTGTGGAAAAAGACGGCTCTCCCACTCCGGGTTATATGCCGGGGATGGACCTGAAGGCTGGCTTGACTGTGGTCGGTGACGGTCCCGTCGGTGCGGTGGGCCAGAAGTTGGATGATCACTTCGGTCTGCCGGAAGGGAACCATATCGACGAATGGGCTGCCGGTATGAAAGCTGTTGTGCAGCTGCCTGGGGATACCGAACTCAAGCCCGGCTTTGTGCTTCATACTTTTGGCTACCCCGAGCCGGAGATCTTCGGCTATATGTATGTCTTACCGGACAACGTGGCCTCTCTGGGGATCTTTGTCCCCTCCTGGCTTGACAACCCGATCCGGTCCAGCTTCCGCATGTTGCAGCACTGGATGCAACACCCGGCCGTCTGGAAGTACCTTGAGGGTTCTACTCTCAAGTCCTGGGGAGCCAAGTCGCTGCAGGAGTCGGGGATGCGCGGTGAGCCCAAGCTGGTCGGTGACGGTTTTGCCCGGGTCGGCGAAGGCTCCGGTACCACCAACGTGTTGACCGGTTCCGGCTTTGACGAAGCCTGGGCTACCGGCGTGCAACTGGCCGAAGCGACGATCGAACTTCTCAAGGAAGGCAAGTCGTTCAGCCAGTTCCACCTGGAAGAAACCTATCTCAAGCGGCGTCGCAGCAGTTGGGTCGAAGAAGAGGCCCAACAGGCCAAGAAGGCACGTGACGGTTTCACCCGTGGTCTGATCCCCGGGCTGATCGGTATGGGGATGACCGGGATGACCAAGGGTAAACTGAATATGCCCGGTACGCCCAGGCGTCCCTGGGACCGGGTTCCCTCCTTCGCCGACTACTTCCGGGGTAAGCTGGAGGCCGGTGAGGTCAAAGCCATTATTGACGAGTGCAAGGCCAAGGGGCAGTCGATGGTTGATCCGCTGATGGACAAGATGGGCTGGAAACCGATCCCCTACGACGGTCAGTTGCTGCTGTTGCATCAGGATGCGTTACTGCTGGGCGGCAAAGTGCAGGCGGCGCATGGTTTCGCCGATCATGTTCGCTTTGCCGATCCGGAGAAGTGCAGGGCCTGTGAAAGCCAGATCTGCATCTCCATGTGCTCCGGCCAGGCGATCGCCGCCAGTGAGGGAGGTGATGTCCCCAACTTTGACCGCGAAAAATGCGTCCACTGCGGGATCTGCATGTGGAACTGTACCGTGGGACGCAAAGGGGACGAAGGCCGTCGCAGCAATATCATCTTTGATGCCGGTAGCGGCGGATTCCATTCGGCCGAAAACTGAGTTTCACCTTCGATGAAGGTTTGTGTGAATCACTTTTAAACACAGGAGATTGGACTATGAGTTTCCATATCGTGGTATGCGGCAGCCTGGTTCCGGACCCGCTGCAGACCCTCGAACCGATGCAGGGCCCGACCGGTCCCGCACTGAAAAACGAAATGATGCTGCCTGCCGTGCTTGACCCCTGGGCCGGTCACGCGCTGTTTGAAGCGGCCACTCTGGCGGCCAACGTTCCCGGCTCCAAGGTCTGGCTGGTCAGCCTCGGTCCCAAGGCCAAGCTGCAGCAGCTGATGATGTCGATTGCGCAGAAGGTGGCCTTCGATCTGGTGGCTGTGGACGGTCCCGCCGGCGGTTTCCTCGATGCCTTCGAAACTGCCGAAGCGCTGGCCGGTGCTATCGACGGGATCGCCGGCTTGGAAAAGGACAAGATGCTGTTGTTCGGTGGTTGTGCCTCCTCCAGCCGTGACGCCTCCGTCACCATGCAGCTCATCGGCGAGCGTCTTGGCATCACCGACCAGTTCCTGGCGGTCGACGAGCTGAAACCCGAAGCCGATGGTTCCTTTCAGATTATGGAGCGGATCGAAGCCGGAGAATACCTGGTCTCCAAGTGTGCCGGCGCCCCCGCCATGGTCGGTTGGGCCACCGGAAACCTGCCTGAGCCTCCCAACAATCCTCAGGTCGGCATGCAGAATATGCGGACCGTGATGCCCGCGCTGCAGCAGGCCAAACCGGCCCAGGTCGGGACCGGCGACGTCAACTTCACCAAGGTCGAGGTTCCTCAGCAACGTCGTGAAACCAAGATCGTCAAGGATACCCCGGTGGAAGAGATCGCTGCGGATATCGTGGCCTGGCTGAAGGGTTAAGGGGGATACCATGGAAAAAGTACTGTTTATTGCCCATACCGATGCCGACGGAAATCTTCCCAAGGCCGCCCTGGAAACCCTGACCGCCGCCAAGGCGACCTGCGGTGATCTGACTGTCGGTCTGATCGGCGCCGATGTTCAGGCTGCTGCCGACAGTATCGCCGAGTGCGGTGCCGAAGCGATCCTCGGTGTGTCGGGTGACGCCTTCGGTGCTTCTCGCTACAGCACCGATGCCGCTGCCATTGAAGCGCTGGTGAAGCAGGCCGCTCCCGAGGTGGTGATTGCACCCAACACCGCCCGGTTCGCCCGTTCCATGCCCGGTGCGGCCTTCCGTTGCGGTGGCAAGATCGATACCCATATCACCGGCATGTTCCGCGAAGGCGGTAAGCTGGAAGTCCAGCGCTGGTACTATCGTCAGCGGATGTCGGCGACCCTCTCTCGCGAAGCCCGCCCCTGGTTTCTGCTACTGGAAGGCGGTCTGGCCGAGGCGTTCTCCGGTGCCGGTTCCGCGATCGTCCAGACGGTTGATGTTGCGGTCGACAACGTCCGGACTGAGGTGGTCGGTGTGCAGGCTCCCGATTCCGATGCTCAAACCATTCGCCCCGAAGCCGAGGTGCTCTTTGTCGCCGGTGCCGGCTGGATGAAGAAGCAGGCCGACGGCGAGGTCAAGATCAAGGACGCCGAAGAGATCATCCTCGGTTTCCTCGACAAGACCCAAGCCTCCCTCGGTTCGACCAAGTCGCTGGTCGATCAGGAAGCCGAAGGGGACGTGCTCAACTTTATGAGTCACATGAACCAGGTCGGTCAGACCGGTTCCACCCCGCGTCACAACAAGGGTCTGGCGACCTGCTGCCACGGTGAGGAGCCCCACACTGTCGGTTGGCGCTTTATCAACGAACGCCGCGCCATCAGTCTTGACGCCAACTGCGGTTGGGCTCAGGGCAAGGCCGATGTTTTGTATATCGCCGACGCCTTCGAAGTGATGAAGAAGGTCAACGAACTGCTGTAAGGCATAATCGGGCCTAGAGGGCCATTCGGCTGAATTTATGATTCACGAGTCAAAACAGGGAGCCTCACGGCTCCCTGTTTTTGTGTGTGGAGAAAAACCGCGCTTTTGCGGAATGGGAATGACAAACCACCATGGATGCGGTTTGTCATGAAAGAATCCCTCGGTGAGGAATCACCGGGGCTTTTTTATGGGATGTTAGGATTTGATGAACCGTGAACTTTAAATTGACAAAGAGAGAAAAAGGATGTTCTAGTCGTTTGGTTCATTGTTCATAAAATTCAAAGGAGGGGGATATGAAAGGATGGTTCCATCGGAGACGGTCTATCGTTCTGGCTCTCATGATATTCATGGTATCGGGCCTTGCAGGATGTACTGGAAAGCAGTGGGGTGAGGCCCTTCCACGAATTGCACCTAAGGGCCAGATGTTAACAACGCTTGGGGCGGACTCTGAGGTGCATATCCCGCCACGATGGCGAAACACCAAAACCAATAGCCCCATTTTACCCCCCAATCAGATCTGGCATGTGAAGTACCTGGCGAGCTGGGAGAAACCTCTCCCGGACCCGTCGGGGTGGTCACTCATGATTCCACAGAACAATCAACCTCTGAAACCCGGAGAGAGCCGCATTATGGTAGACGGGTTCCCCATGATTTGCGGGAACAGACCCAATGAAGGGCATCATCCCATGGACACCTTCTATTTTGTGGCAAGCATGCAGGGGATAACAATCCAAAATGCACGACCCGTTGACTTCCAATGCAAAAAGAACTTTCAGGAAATCTGGGACTACCGCGACACAAGTAATGCACAAGGTATGAAGCCCGATCAGACCGTGCTCCACACCTATGCAATGATCGATTGGGCCGATCTGTCCATCGCCAATTTCAGGCCCCGAGGGCCTTTTGAATGCCGCATTATCCTGAATCACTACAAAGTCGGGCAGGCGGAAAAGGCCGACATGAAGATCACGGTCTATACAGAGCGGGATACCCAGAACGGCAATGTCGACGATTATAATTTCAATATCCGTATGAAAGGTGTCGCGGTTCAACGTAAGTAAGGGAGACAAAACCCTGTTCCAAGCCCCGGTGAGAGATCACCGGGGCTTTTTATTTGCCTTTTGAATGCCAGAAGCGTATTTCTGATACGTACCCACCTCCACAGAGGAGATTTTATGCTCCGGCTGTTCCAATCCCTGTTCGGGCATGAAGAAGAAACAGTCTGTTTCCCGGATCGGTTTATCCGCGAATCCATTGAGCGTGCCGTTGATGGAACCGACCCGGCCTTTCGCGGACTGAACGGATACCGGAGAACCCTGCGCCCGGCGGTTCTGAAGGGGATCACTCACGCGGCACAGATTGTGGACGGTTTTACACCGCCGCTGTTGCTGGAGCCCCAACACTGGGATTCCGATCCCCATCTTCACGCCTTTTTTGTTTCCCGAAAGCGCATGCAACAGTTGTTGGAAAACCATCCGGCGCTGGTTGCCTATCGTCGGGAGCACCGGTTTGCCAGTGGCCCCTTATACGCCCTCATGCGGATGGAGATGGACCAATCGGTTCATATGGGTGTCGATCGTATCAAAGGAGTCCTGACCCGGGGTGTGGCTCAGACCTTTGTCAGTTTCAAAGGGCACCAGCTTGTCGACTTTTCGAGGGATCCGGGGGAGGTTCGTCGCCTGGTGAAGCAACGTGCCTTTGATCACCTGTTGCGATTGGCCCTGCATCGACTGGCCATGGCGGCCGGCCTGCGCGAAGAGCTGGAACAAAGATCGATTCTCTTGAAAGCCAAGATGAATCTTCTGAAGAAAGGGCAATGGGGGCTGGACTTATCCGGTTCTGATACGCCTCCCAACCAGGACGAATTGGCTGAGCAGCTGTCCGAGATCGAGACACTGATGGAAGGTGTGGGTGACCAGACCGACTATCTGGAAAACAATCTGGGAATCGTGGCCGACCTGATCGGGGAACCGGAGGATGAACTCTGGGTGGAACGGCGTTCAATGGTTTTGGACAAGGATGGCATCCTTCGTCGCGAACCGACCGAGGAGGCGCACGAATTTACGATTCAGCAGGCCTTTAACTCGGAAGGCTGGTCGATGGTGGTGACACTTGTCGAGATCCCGCTCTAGAGCTGTTGGTGTTTTGCTGCATGCGGGAATAAGATAAAGAAAAAAGGATAGAAGGTGATTTATGGCCCAGTCTCTTGTGGATGAGTTGCAAAAACACCTGGAGACCTTTCTCCACAACTGGACCGAACATATGCGGTCGGCGGGATATCTGGCGCATACGACGGCAAAACGGCAAGATTGCATCGATTCGTTCCAAGGTGTTTTAGAAGCCATTAAGCGGATGCCCCCGGCAGAAGGGGTGCCGGAATTTGCTCCGATGTTGGAGCATGCGGAACGGGGTGCACACTATCTGATCCAGACTGCCAGAAATCATCGGCTCCGGGGCATTACCGAGGGAATGTTTCTGGGCTGTTTCAAGACGCTGATCCATTCGCTGGAGGATATCGTCCTGGCATTGGAGATGGACGCGGAGCAGAAACTGCAAGCCATTCTGAAAATCCGGCGTGTCTCCGACGTTCTGGAGACGGCTTTTGTCGGTGATTGGGAACAATCCCTGGCGCAGGATATGACGCAGCAGTTGCAGGAGGTCAACCGACGTTTGACGCTGAAAAAGTGCCGCTATGAAAATATCTACAACAGCACCTCCGATCTTGTGGTGCTGACCGATGCTGACGGGACGATCATTGAAGTGAATCCGGAAGCGGACAAGTACCTTGAGGCGGATCGGTTGGTCGGGCAGCCTTTCTGGCAGTTTCTGGCAATGGACGGGGATTCCATGACCGGGGTGCTCGCCAAGTGGCCTGCCGATGTCCCCCATGAGGTGAGTTCCCGCGACGGGGGCAATGTGTTTATTCTGCGGATCGTCCCACTGGAACGGGTCTCTCTTGCGGCTAGCCAGGAACATATGCTGATCCTCAACGATATCACCCTGCTGGTCGATCATCGCAAGGAGTTGGAACATCGTGTCGAAGAGCGAACCGCCGAGTTGAAACAATCGCAGGAGCAATTACGCGAAGACAAAGCACAGATCGGTGCGATGAACGTGACGCTGAAACAAGTGATGAAGAGTATCGAGTCGGACCGGCGTGAGTCAGAACAGAAGATCAGCGAAAAGATCCGTACGCACCTCTTACCGGCGTTGGACAAGGTGCGCCATGAGAAGGCCGAAGGGGTCCGTACCAGCTATCTTGATCTGGTGCAGGAACAGCTGATTGCCCTGACCGCTGGTTTTGACACCGAGCTGGACGCCAGTATGCTCAAGCTCAGCCGTACCGAGATTCGTATCTGCCGTTTCATCCAGGCCGGGTGTTCGTCGAAGGAGATCTCCGAAGCGATGAACCTGGCCTTTGATACCATCCGTACCCACCGCAAGAACATCCGTCGCAAGCTGGGTCTCCAGGGCAAGGACGTTAACTTGCACACTTTTCTCGCTAGCCGCAATTGTACCCCCGGCATGGAAAGTTGAGTTAATTCCTGTGGTGGGGTAGGTTCCTATACCCCAAAACACACTCAAAGCTCCCCTTTTAACGGCTCGGTCGTAGCGCTATCCTTGTGGCGTATTCTAGGGGGAGCCATGACCGAAACCGACACCACACTGACACCGTTGGATACAAGCAGCCGACTCGGCTGTTCTCTACGTGATTTCTTTATTGCGTCCAATGGGGATGATCTTTTGACGGCTTTTCACCGTTTAAATGAACTGGCGCCGGAACTGCCGCGACCGATCTCCGCCGATAGCCTCGAATTCAGCTTCAATCGTCTTTTTATCGGTCCTCAAGCACCCATAGCCCCTCCCTTTGCCTCGGTCTATCAGGACGAGGATGATCTGGTGATGGGGCGCGCAACCCAGGATGCACGGGATCTCTATCACTCCCTCGGTCTGGTGTCTCCCTGGCAGGGGACCTTTCCCGATGACCACATTGCGCTGGAGATCGACGCCTGCTTGCAGATGAAGGCCCGCATTGCTGAGACGGGCAGTAACGAGATCACCACCCTGTATCAGAACTTCCTGCAAGAGCATCTGCTCCAGTGGGTCCCTCAGTTTGCCGCTCGTGTCTATTCCGCTGAAGGCGAAGCACCGCAGATCCTGGGTGTTGTTCGCCTTACTGTTGACTGGTTGCAGAACGAACTCACCTGATTTCAAAGGAGAAGGACGTATGAAAAAACCCTGTGAAGATCTGGTCGGAAAGGCGTTGCGAAATTCCGTCAGTCGCCGGCAATTTCTGAAAGCGCTGGCCATCAGCGGGGCAGTGGCCTCTGTCCCCGGAAGCTTGCTCAAGGCGATGGAAGCCGGAGCCGAGGTCAGTTACGAAGAGGCCTTTGAAATCTTCCGTAATGCCTGCCCACGGAACTGTTTTGATACCTGCAGTATCAAAACCTTCGTCAAAGACGGAATGATTCATCATATCGAAGGGGCGGCCGAATCGACCTTCACCGATGGCGGACTCTGTGTCAAAGGCTATTCCTATCCGCGACGCGTTTACAGCCCGGATCGGATCAAGTACCCCATGATGCAGGTGGGACGGGGTAGCGGTAACTGGAAGCGGATCTCCTGGGATGAGGCCATCGACCGTATTGCCCGCAAGATTCATGAGATCAACGACAAAGACGGCAACCTGTTGAGCTTGGCGCTGGATAAGTACTCCGGCAACTTCGGTATTACCCACTACGGGGTGGAAGGGATGATGTCCTCCCTCGGTTACACGACCCGCTTTGTCGGCACCCCCTGCTGGCCGGCCGGGATCGATGCGCAGAACTACGATATGGGCGAGATGTGGTGCAACGACCCGGAAGATATGGTCAAGAGCAAGTACATCATCGTCTGGGGTGCGAACCCCGCCTGGTGTTCGGTTCACAGTATGAAATACATCTACGAAGCCCGGGAAAAAGGGGCCAAAGTGGTGGTGATCGATCCGGTTCTGACCCAGACGGCGGCCAAGGCCGATCAGTACATTCAGGTGAAAACCGCCGGCGACGGCGCTCTGGCTCTGGGGATGGCGCGGCATCTGCTGGACAAGGGGATGATCGATCAGAGCTTTGTTTCCCAGCATGCCCTCGGTTTTGAGGAGTTCAAAGCCTATCTCAAAAAGAACGTGAGCCTGGATTGGGCCGCCAAGGAATCGGGCGTACCGACACTGGTGATTCAGCAACTGGCAGAAGAGTTCGCTGCAGCCGATCCGGCCACCATCTGGCTCGGTTACGGTCTGCAACGCCACACCAACGGCGGCGCCACTGTGCGCGCTATTGATGCTCTGGTGGCCATGACCGGCAATATCGGTAAGGAAGGTGGTGGAGCCCGCTACGGTCACCTGCGGACCTGGGGGTTCAATTACAACGCTATGGTCAATCCGGCTCCCGAAGGAGCGGTCGGCATGATGGACGGCAAGCCGATCAAAGGCGACTTCCATTTTATCGACGGCAGCAAGGCCAAGTTCACCGACCGTTCGATGAATATGAACCAACTGGCGCGCGAGATCCTCAACAGTGCCGATCCCAAACTGCGGATGCTGTGGGTCGCCTGCCGGAATCCGTTCAGTCAGGACCCGGATACCGCCCAGCTGCAAAAGGCCTTCGATACCCTCGAAATGGTGGTGGTGGTCGACCAGTTCTTCACTAAGACGGTCGATCAGGCCGATATCGTATTGCCCCATACCACCCTGTTTGAAGAAAACACGGTCAATGTCAGTTACTGGCATTACTGGCTCGGTATTAACGAACAGGCCATTCAGCCGATGTACGAGAGCAAGTCCGACGTGCAGATTGCGGCGATGCTCTCCAAACGGATGAACGAGATCAAAGCGGGCTCCTGTACCTTCCCGGTCGAAATGGATACTCAAAAGTGGATGGAAAAGGAGTTCAACCAGGGGATTTATGACTTCTTCGGCATCTCCTCCTGGAAAGATCTGCGCAAAGGGCCGGTCAAGGCCAAGCTGCCCTCCAGCGCCGCCTGGCATGACTTCAAATTCAAAACACCGTCAGGCAAATACGAGTTCAAATCCCAATTGGCGGCCGATCATGGGCACAAGGCCCTCCCGGAATACCGGGCCAAACGCAAACCGACAGCGTCATTGCGGCTGCTGACGCCGCATAGCAAGTTCAGCATTCACTCCCAGTTCCAGAATCTGGATTTTATGGAAGAGCTCAATCCGGAACCGCTGGTCTATATCCATCCCAAAACGGCCGTCCAGCGCGGGATCAAGAACGGCAATATGGTCCGTATCTTCAACCGTCATGGCGAGTTGAAGGTGAAAGCCAGTCTGACCGATGCGGTGGCAGCCGACGAGATTATGATGTATCAGGCCTGGTTCCGGAACAGTCCGTTCAATGTCCAAAACCTGCTTGATGACGAAGCGGCCGATATGGGGGCGTTTAAGACCGGCGCACCGGGGATTGCGACCCACGATCAATTTGCCGAAATTGAGAAAGCCTGAGGAGAGCGATCATGAAAAAGCAAATGACCTTTGTTGTGGATGTAGACCGCTGCCTCGGCTGTTTTACCTGTGCCATGGCGTGTAAAAACCAGTATCAGCTTGAGCCGGGAATCAAATGGCGGGATGTTGTGCCCGCGCCGCCGGAGGTTCTGCCTATCAAAGAGCGGGCCTTCTATTCGCTGGCGTGCAACCACTGTGAAAATCCGGTCTGTGCCGAGGTCTGTCCGGTCAATGCCCATGTGAAACGGGAGAAGGACGGCATCGTGGTACATACCCAGCCGAAGTGCATTGCCTGTATGCAATGTATCGAGACCTGCCCCTACGGCGCTCCCAAGTTCAATACCAAGGTGGAACTGGCGGAGAAATGCAGCTTTTGCCATCATCGGCTTGATGCCGGTCTGGAAGCCGCCTGTGTCCAGTCCTGCCCGGTGGGTGCGCTGCGACGGGTCGAATTGACGACGGTAAAGGATTGGAAACAGTATCCGCCCGGATTTTTGGTGGACAAAAAGCTGAATCCCTCGATCCGGTTCCGGCTTCCAACCAAACCTTTCATCGTCAAGGCACAGGATTCGTGAAACAGCCGAAGCGAACATGGGGCTCCGTCGCCGTTGGGGTGATCGGAGCCCTCTTCCTGGTGCTGATCGGATGGATGCCGGCGGCAACCGAGGCGTTCAAAAAGGGGGGAGTTGTGCAACTTCAGGCCGCTTCTCTCACGGGTACCGTTGGGAAACCTTTGAAGGTGCGGGTCGAAACACCCCAGGAGTCGCTGCTCAGCGGAGTGATGTATACGGTTACGACGCTGGTTTTGCAGCCCACCTCTGAGGGAGCACCTGATATCTTGACCGGCATTCCGCTGACAACCCTCACTTTTGGTCAACCGGGAGAGTATCGGATTCGGTTCCGGGTCAACAGGGTGCAAAAAAACACCTGTGCCGGGGCCAGTTTTGAAACTGTGCTGATGGAAGAATTGACCTTCAAGATCGTGCCATGAAGTCATCGCAAGTGCCCCAGGCTTTCTTTTAACCCTGGGGCGCTTTTTTCTTAAGACCGTAACAGCACCTTTCCACCTAAACCGACCAGAACCACACCAAGCACGCCTTCCACCCACCGCTGTCCTCGTGCAAACCAGGGACGAATTCGGGGCGAAGATATCAGCAACGCCACCAGTCCATACCAGCCAAACGAAATAGCGAACATACTGAGGTTGAGAAAAATCTTGGCCCACAGCGGTGTGTCCGGCGTGACCACCAGGGTGAAGAGGCTGAGATAAAAGGCCCAGGCCTTGGGATTGGTCAGATTGGTGAAGAGGCCGATCCGGTACGCCTGCCAGGCCCGTGCGGAGTTCGATACCGAGACGAGGTCGGCTTCCGCTGTACCCCGAAAGGCATTCCGGACCATATTCAGGCCCAGGTAGATCAGGTAGCCGCCGCCGAGATAAGGGAGGAGGGTCTCGAAATAGGGCACCCCGTTAAAGAGCAGGATCAGGCCCAGCAGCCCGGCCAAGGCAAAGAGACCGCTGCCGGTGGCCACACCGAGTGCGGTGTAGACTCCGGCCCGCCGAGAGTCGGACAGGGCGGTGTTGAGCACCAGCACAAAGTTGGGGCCGGGACTGACGATGACAAACAGAAAAACCGTCAGTATGGAGAAGATATTGAGCCAGGTGGAATCCATGAAGTGAGCCTAGATCTTCTCAACATCCCTTTCAAGGGAAAAACCCGGTGGAACCGGTTGTTCATACCATTTTTCATCATAATTCCACGTCGACTTCATATTGATTTCTTTTTTGGCTGGTAGGTTCTAGCCAACCTAGAAGCAGATGGTTCCTTTTTCATCCGGGCGAAGCAGAGGTGAACTATGTATGACTCGGAAAGTACAAGTGTGAATCCCTGGAGTGGCATGATCGGAGGTTTTTCAATGCTTCAGCGAATGGCCGCCTGGCACTTCCTGGAAGAGCGGCATGTTCCGAAGGGTGAATGGTTATGGCACGAGGGCGACTCCGCGGAATTTATGGCGGTCATCGAATCGGGGTCTGTCTGTCTGGTGAAAGGGCACTCGGAAAAAAGAAACGGACTGGTGCTGGAGAGGTGCAGCCATGGGGCCATTGTGGGTGAAGACTGCTATGGCTCCCGACAAACCCGAAGCACCTCGGTGAAGGCCATTGACGATACGCGTCTTTTTGTGCTGCGCCAGACGGACTTTTTCCAGATGGCTCAACAGGAACCGCTCCTGGCTTCTGCGTTTGCCCTCTGTCTGATGAGGTTGCAGGCCGATCGTTATTCTCATCTGGTGAAACGACATGCCACGGCCCAGATTCCCCTCTAAGCCATTCTGCGGAAGCGCTTGACACACCAAAGTGCCGTTGATAGCGTAGGCACCACGAATTCAAGGAGGTTTGATGGAGATTGTGCTTCAGTCCGTTGTGATATCGGGCTAAAAGGTACATGCGGATCGAAAGGGCGGTAAAACCAACCATTGCCCTTTCCCCACAGTTTGACCCTTCTTTACCCGGTATCTGTGCCGGGTTTCTTCGCTTCTAAAGAAACCCAGATCAATCCGTTGGGCACCCGTGTGCCCCGGTGATTCATGTTCGGAGCGTGCTCTCCGAAGGGGGTTTCAATGCCTGAAGTTTCTTTGTCTCTGCCGCAACTCGGCTGGGGGCATTTCTTTCAACAACAACTCAGTTTTGAAGAGTGGGAAGCGACCTTTCCCGCACGTGTCCATTCGGTTCATCGCAATCAAGTCGATCTCTTGAGCGAACAAGGCCGGAAGCAGGTCGCTTTACCCGGTAAATGGTTGCAACTGGATCCGGTGGATCGACCAACAACCGGCGACTGGCTCCTGCTGGACCGGGAGGACGGTCAACCACAACGATTGCTGGAACGATCGAGCTTCTTTCAGCGCAAAGGGGCTGGGACGGGCGGCGCGATTCAGTTGATCGCCGCCAATATCGACACCCTGTTCATCGTCTCCTCCTGTAATCAGGATTTTAACGCGTCTCGGCTGGAGCGTTACCTGGCGTTGGCTTTGGAGGCGAAAGTCGAACCAATTGTGGTATTGACCAAAGCCGATCAGGTGACTGATGTCGCCCCTTATCTGCAACAGGCCCAGGAACTCAAACCGGGCCTGTTGGTGGAAACGGTCAACGCCCTTGATCCGGGGTCGGTTGCCGTGTTGCAAGTTTGGTGTGGCACCGGACAGACAGTAGCGCTGGTCGGTTCCTCCGGTGTGGGGAAATCGACCCTGGTCAACACGCTCTGCCAGGCAGAACAGGAGACGGCGGCCATCCGGGAGGACGACGCTCGCGGCCGCCACACCACCACCGCCCGCAGTCTTCATTTTATGACCGGCGGTGGAGTGTTGATCGATACCCCGGGGATGCGGGAACTGCAGCTCAGTGCCTGCGAAGAGGGGGTGGCTTCGGTCTTTGCAGAGATCGAGACGTTGGCAGCGAACTGCCGTTTCCGTGACTGCCGGCATCAGAGCGAGGCCGGGTGTGCCGTGAAGGACGCCATTGAGAGGGGCGCTCTTGATCCCCGGCGACTGGAGAACTATCGGAAACTTCTGGCTGAGCAGGAGCGCAACGCATCCACCATTGCTGAACGACGGCAAAAGGATCGCGCTTTCGGCAAAATGGTCAAAGGGGTGATGGCCGAAAAACGAAAATACGAAGGAAGGTAAAATCAAAAGAGCCCTGGCCCGAATGGCCGGGGCTTTTCTCTGTTGAGTTGACAATAGAACAAACGTTTAGTACAAATGTTCAAAATAGGTTGTTTGTTTTAGTTCCATCGTGTGAGGTGGTCATGGGAACTGCAAAGGATTCGGAAAAAACGCGGGCACGTATTGTTGAAGCGGCAGGGCAGTTGTTTGCCGAGCGTGGGGCGAGCGGGGTGACGGTGCGGGATATCGCTCAGAAGGCGGAAACACAGATCAGTGCGCTCAACTACCATTTCCGAGGCAAAGACGCCCTGTATCGTGATGTGTTGTTGGAAGCGTGCCGCCAGACGGCCCTTTCGCAGGAACAAGAGGCGGCGTTACAAGCGGTGCCTGCTGAAGAGGCCCTGTCCACCCTTCTCCACGAAGCGATCAAATCCTATCAAACAAAGTCGACGGGTTGGCAGAATGCCTTGCTGGCGCGCGAGTCTTGGGAGGCCGGTCCAGTCTTTGCGGAGGTGGCCGATACCATTATTACGCCACAGGCCGATTTTGTAGCCGAACTGGTGGGCGAGATCGTCGGTAAGGAGGCTTCGAACCCTCAGGTTCGCTTTTCGGTGGTGACCCTGTTCGCTCTGCTCGATACTTTTGGCCTTTATGGACACTTTGTCGATGCCATGGCGCCAGGGTTGAATGACCATCTTGGTCAAAAGGAGAGGCTTAAAAAACAACTCTTTCAGATGGTGATCTACACCGCGAAGAGGGAGGGGCCATGAAGGTCTATCTGATCAAAGCCTCGGCGGGCAGTTCGTTCTCTGAATACAAGGCCATGACCGGCGGCCCTCCGCAGAATATCTTTTCGGCCGCTGCGGCGACGCCGAAGGGTATCGCCATCGAGATAACCGATGAAACCATCGGTATGAAGACACGTTTCAGTTCCGATGCGGAGGTCGTGGCCATCTTTATGTCGACCCCTGATGCTTTGCGAGCCTATGAGATTGCCGACAAGTTTCGCAAGAAGGGTCGAAAGGTGGTTCTGGGCGGGCTACATACCGCTTTTAACCAGAACGAAGCACTCGAACACGCCGATACCATTCTGGTTGGCGAGGTTGAAGGAATCTGGCAGCAATTGCTGGAGGACGTCAAGGCGGGGAGTCTGAAAAAGAAGTATCGGCGGACCACACCTCTGGATCTGGCGGGGCTTAAGCCTTATCCGACGAACCTTGTCCCCATGGAAAAGTACAACCATACCTGGTCGGTGGTGGTCTCCCGAGGCTGCCCTTTCCGTTGTTCGTTCTGTCTGGTGCCGGAGTTCTCCGCGGAGTTTCGACTTCGTCCTATCCCTCACATCGTGGAGGAGGTTCGCAACTGTCCTACGGAGTGGGTCGAACTCCACTCCGACAACCTGACCGGTAACAGGGAGTATGCACTGGAACTCTTCCGGGCCCTGAAGCCGCTGAAGAAGAAGTTCTTCGCCGAAACGACAATTCTGATCGGTAAGGATGACGAACTCCTTCAGGCCGCGCAGGAAGCAGGTATCAAGACCATGCTGTTCGGCATCGAAACCATGTCGAAGGAGGCGCTTAAAGATCAAGGAAAGGGGTTTGTCAAGCCGGAGGAGGTTAAAGCGCTGGTCAAAAAGGTTCAGTCCTACGGGATAGCGGTTGTCTCTGACTTCCTCTTCGGTTTCGATGCGCACGATAAGCAGATTTTTGTGGATACGCTGGAGTACGTGAAAGAGATCGGCTTTGATGAGGTCTATCCTCATCTTCTGATCCCATTCCCCGGCAGCCAGACCTATATAGAGCTGGAAAAAGAGGGCCGTATCCTGTCCAAGGACTGGTCGAAGTACGATGGCTCCCATGCGGTCTACCAGCCGAAAAAGATGACGCCGAAAGATCTGGAGGAAGGGACCTACGGCTTTTGGAGAGCGTGCGAAAAGATCAACAAAAAGTCCAGGCAGAGGATGAGCCAGGGTAAGGGCGCCCCAAGTGAATCCATCAAAGGTGAAACAGGCCAAGGAGCAAACTCGCGACCTTGGAAATCGATTGTGGCCCTGGGTGCTATTGCTGCAGCCGTCGCCTTTGAACTCTATTGGATCTGGGGGGTGTTGTTTATCCTCTGGGCAGTAAACGATCTGCGCAGCGGCACGACACATCTGTTGGATCAAATTCCCCGCTCTGAGATGCCGGTTCTTTATTGGATTGTGGTTCTTATGTGGCTCGGATTTGGTGTCTGGGGATTGACCTGGTCGGCGGGGATTTAAGAAACTTTTATGTGAAAACAAAAGAAGCCCCGTTCAATCGACCGGGGCTTCTTTTTGACTTTAGTTGGAAGGAAGCGGCAGATCGTGTATTCGCAGGAAGGTGAGCTTGTCCCAGTAGCCGCGCTGAAAGACAATCTTGCCGTTTTGAATATGAAAGAAGCCGCAGCCGCGGAGCCCCAGCGGGTCTTTCCATTCCAGCATAGCCCAATCGCCGTCTTCAAAGATGTTTTCTACGATGCAGACCATCTCTGCCTGGGCAAACTCGTCGCTGAACATCTGGTGGATTGTTTCCTTGCCTGCTACCGGCTCGTTGGCCACCTGGTGGTTTACCGCATCCTCTGCATAGAATTGAATGATCCGATCCGCATCACCGCTATTAAAGGCCTCGACCCATTGTTGAAGGATCTCCTTGGGGGACATGACACCTCCTTTGATATCAAAAGAAAAAGCCCCGGTTTTGCGGCCGGGGCTT
>JANQIN010000120.1 GCA_028282145.1 Thermodesulfobacteriota bacterium
CTGGAATTTGCCCATAAGGAAGTGGTAGGCGATAGCTACCCCTACCCTCTCATCATCCTGATGCGGATTATGGGAACCTGGATCCATGGCGGTGATCCCAAAGACGCCCTGGACTTCGACGCCAACGTCGCCAAGATCCGCCGGTCGGTTCAGGAGGGCCCTTACTTCCAGGACCTGATTCGCCGGATGCTGCTGGATAACCCCCACCGGATCACCCTCACCCTGAAACCGGATACCGGCTTGCAGCAGCGGGAAGACGCGGAGGTGGCCCGGCGGCTCGAGGAGCAAAAAGGGACGTTGTCCGATGAGGCCAAAAAGGCGATCGTCGATCGCGCCGTAGAATTGCAGTCGGCCCAGGAAGCGGAGGAAGATCTGTCAGTACTGCCAACCCTGGAGTTGATCGATATTACTCCCGAGGAATCTAAGGTCCACGGAACGGCACAGCCCGTAGGGCGACTGGAGATGCACTGGTTTGATCAGCCCACCAACGGAATCGGTTATGTCAACCTGCACCTGCCTGTCGACGATCTTCCGACTGAGCTCCTTCCTTACGTACCGGTCTTCTGCAGTCTGATGACCCAGGTGGGGGCCGCCGGTTATGACTATTCCCAGATGGCGGAACGGATGGAGGCCCATACGGGCGGGATACGCTTCAAACCGACCCTGTTTGAAGATCCGACCGACCTGAGTGGCCCGCGGGGTTTTGTCACCCTCAAGGCCAAATGCCTTACAGCGCACGCCAATCAGATGTATGACATCCTCGACGACCTGTTCCATAAGCCGAATTTCAAGGACCTGGATCGGATTCAGACCGTGCTGCAGCAGATCAAGGTTTCGTTTGAGAACGGTATTGCCGGGTCGGGCCACAGCTACGCAGCCCGGGCTGCGGGCAGCCTGCTGACTCCGGGAGGTCGTCTGCGGGAGATGTGGAGCGGCCTCGAACAACTGACCTTGATCAAAGGTCTGGCTTCAGAGCAGATCGACAGTCTGAAACAGCTGTCGGAAAAGCTGGTGAAGATCCAAAAACAGATCTTTTGCCACGACAAGGTAAACGCCGCCGTGACAGGTGAGGTGAAGGACTTTCCTGAACTCCGACGCGGCCTGCTCAAGTTCGTCAACTATCTGCCGGAAGAACCGTTTGCCGGTGCACCGGGAGAGGTGTCCCCAATCCAGGTGTCCCACCAACAGGGGTACGCCATCAACGCCCCGGTCTCTTACGTGGCCCGTACCTTCAGAACGGTCCCCTATACCCATGCAGACGCTCCAACCCTGCAGGTTCTGGCCAAACTGCTGCGCGCCGGCTATCTGCATCGCGAGATCCGCGAAAAGGGCGGTGCGTACGGCGGCCTTGCTTCCTACAGTGCCGAATCCGGCCTGTTAAGTCTGCTCAGCTACCGCGATCCTCATATCGTTCGCACCCTGAACGTCTACGACGATGCGATCCGCTGGGCGGCGGAAACAGACCATGACCCGGAGGCCGTGAAGGAGGCGATCCTGTCGGTCTTCAGCGATCTGGACAAGCCTCTCTCTCCCGGTGGAAAAGGGGCGCAGGAGTTTCTCAATCGCCTTCAGGGGCTGACCCTGGAGCAGAGGAACCAGTACCGTGCCAAGCTGCTGGCCACTACAGCGCAACAGCTGAAGGAGGTCGCCCGGACCTACCTGGTGGAACGTCGCGACGAAAGTACCGTGGCTGTCATCAGTAATGAAGAAGCCCTCAAGGCGGCCAATCAGGATTTGGGGGATGAGACACTCGCCATTCAGACCCTTTAGACGAATCCAAGCCCGACAAAAAAACGGCCCCGCAAAAGGGGCCGTTTTTTTATGACATCCTTTTCTTGGTTCGGGCCGTCGCCGGTGCGTTCCACGGGTCTTCGGGCCAGGGGTGTTTGGGATACCGTCCCCGCATTTCCTTGCGCACTTCGGGGTAGATACTATCCCAGAAATTCTTGAGATCCTGGGTCACCGCCAAAGGACGACGCGCCGGGGACAACAGGTGGATCTGGACCGGCAATCGACCTTCCACCAGAACAGGCCCCTGTTCCCAACCGAACAGTTCCTGCAGCTTAGCGGCCAGCACCGGTGGCCCTTCGCCACCGTAGTCGACCCGGACTTTTGAACCGCTCGGTACCTGAATCCGCTCCGGAACCCATTGGTCCATCTTTCGTTGCAGCTCCCAGGGGACCAACGTCTTCAAAGCCTCCAAAGGGTTAAACCGTTCCAGGGCCGAACGGGTGGTCACCCCTTTCAGAAAGGGAGCCAACCAGTCTTCAAGGCTGTCCATTAATGCTGCATGACTCAAATCCGGCCAACCGATCTCCGGTTGACAGCCGGCACAATGCCTCACCCTGCCGATAAACTGATGGGCCTCCGGCGTCCAATGTAACCTCTCCAGCCCCAAAGCGCGGATCCCACCCATAACCCCCACAACCTGTTCCTCCGGCGTCGCCTTTACCGGACGGGAATTCAGGATGAGAGCCCCGACACCGACCACTTCTTCCGCAACGATGCGCTCTTCGGCAGAGTCCCAGCGCACCTGCCTCCGGGGCGTAAGACGGTCGGCAAAAACGTCTTCCAGGCTGGATCGCTCCAGCGTGCTGGCGAGAACGATCTCGGTCTGGTCCCCGCGTTGCCGGACCTCCAACGCGACCAGAAACTCCGGCCGATCCAGGCCAGAACGATTGGAGAGAACCGCTCCCCGGCCGTCGCTCAACTGGTACCGCTCAGAGCCCTTTTCCCGTCGACGACCGATCCTGTCGGGCCAGGCCATCGCCAGCCATCGATGAAGTCGGGTGGCATCCGCGGGCCAGTCGGACGGTTCCGCCACGTTCATCGACCGTTTCAGATCTTCCGCAACTCGTTTCACCGAACGAACCCCGGGGCGATTCCCACGCTTCAGGATCTGCCAACGTCCTTCCAGATCACAATCGGCTCGGGTCGTCGTCTCGCCTCGCGCCTGCAGGTCCCTCTCGCTGAGGAGGGCCGCCAGATCGCAGGCCAGAGGCGCCATGTTGTCCTCCTGTGCTGAAAGCACCAGTCGCGCCAACCGTGGCTCCAGGGGCAGTCGGACCATTGCCCGGCCAAGTCCGGTACGCCTTCCTGTATCATCCAAGGCACCCAGCTGCTGCAAGAGCCGTCGGGCACTTGCCAGGGAACCCGGCGGCGGGGAATCGAGCCAGGCTAAACGTTCCGGTGTGGTTTCACCCCAACAGGCCAGCTCCAACAAAAGAGAGCTCAGGTCAGCGGTTCGAATTTCCGGCGGTGCCTGAGGAAGGAATTCCGCCTGCTGTCCCTCACTCCACAACCGATAACAGACTCCCGGCCCGAGACGTCCGGCTCGCCCCTGACGCTGGGTAGCACTGGCTGCCGAAATGCGTTTCAGTTCCAGACGGGATACCCCGGCACCCACGTCGAATCGTGGACGTCGTTCCCACCCACTGTCGACGACCGTCGTGATACCGTTGATCGTCAGGCTGGTCTCGGCAATATTGGTCGATAACACCACCCGCCGCCGGGCACCGGGCTCAATGGCTTGTCTCTGTTCCTCGAAAGGCAACCCACCATACAGGGGCCGCACGTCAATACCTTCCAGATCGTTCAGGTGTCCTGCACAGCGCTGGATTTCTCCGGCTCCGGGCAGAAAAGCGAGGATATCACCGTCCGTCTCTTTCAAAGCCCGCCGCACAGCTACCGCCACCGCTTCGTCAATTCGTACCCGATCGGGCTGCGGGCAGAAAACGGTAGATACCGGAAAACTTCGTCCCTGGCTGGTCAGAATGGGGCAATCATCCAGCAAGGCAGCAACGGGCTCCGCATCCAGAGTTGCTGACATCACCAGCAGTTTCAGATCATCACGAAGGGCCCCTTGGGCGTCTCGGCAGAGGGCCAGAGCAAGGTCCGAATGAAGATTTCGCTCATGGAATTCATCGAAGATCACCAACCCGACACCGGAGAGCTCGGGATCGGTCTGGAGCCGTCGGGTGAGTATCCCTTCGGTGACAACTTCGATTCGGGTGTCTCGCGATTTTTTCCGTTCAAATCGAACGGTATAACCGACGGTCTTTCCGGCCGACTCTCCCAATTGGGATGCCATAAACTCCGCCGCATGACGGGCCGCCAACCGACGAGGTTGCAACATCAAAATGGAACGTCCCTCCAGCCAGCTTTCACCCAGAAGGGCCAGCGGGACGCGGGTGGTTTTTCCGGCACCGGGAGCGGCCTGAAGAACAGCCGCAGGATTTTGCGCCAGAGCGACCCGCAAGTCGGGCAGAAGGTTGTCGATGGGAAGGCTTGCCATAAGCGTGACGTTAAAACAAGTTTCGGGCTCACTCAAGGAGAAGAGACCCTCGACAGGCTACAGAGCCTGACTGGTGACCAGAAGATACGGACAGGCCGCTCCTGCCGGAAGTTTCGGGAGGGTCACCAGCAGCTCCCATCGGTCGTTCTCGGAGACCCGAAAGCTGGCGTGTGCCGGAAAATGATAGCGGTTCACTCCCTGGTTGAAAAAACCGGCCAGAGGATATGAGGAGCTGTCGGCCGCCACCAGGGAATGGCCCTGGTTCTCCAGACGAACGCGAAAAGGCTTGATATGCCAGCTTGCGATTTCCTCCTTTGAAGGGACGATCAGTGCCAGAGTATATATCCTCCCGGGCGGCAGTCCATGAAGGCGGTAGCGAATCGGCTCTGCGCTCTTCGGGACCGCCCCCGGCAAGGACACACAGAAATGGACCGGCCAGGGGAGCCGTTTCCGAATCAGACTGATCCGGCCATCGCCACGATAGCCTTTCAGGATATTTTCGAGATGATAGAGCCACCAACCCCAGCCTGCAACAATCGCAAGTGCCAGGGTCGAAAAAAGTTCCGCAACGGTCATTCGTTCCAGGCCCTCTTCAGCATCTCCACCAGAAGTTCAGAGACCCGTACCATATCCGAAACACTGACCGACTCATCCACCGAGTGGACATCGGTCATGCCGCTGCCCAGAATGACGGTATCGATACCGCCCCCGCTGAAGATGTTTGCGTCACTGCCTCCCCCACCGACCATGACCTCACACGGGCGCTCAAGGGCGTCCGAGGCACCAAGAATCAGCTTCATAACCGGTGCGTCCTCGGGTACGGCCATAATGGGATATTCCGGCTGCACTTTCGCCTCGACCCGGGCCGCCTTGCGGCCGTCAGGAAGGTCGATCGCCAGATCAATGGCGGCCTGGGTGAAGACATTCACCATGGCTTCGGTCTGCGCGGCCAGCTTGCCGGAATCGTGACTGCGTGCTTCCCCGGTAACGGTGACCAGCTTGGGTACGATATTGTCGGCCACCCCACCATTGATCGTGCCGATATTGGCCGTTGTCTCTTCATCGATCCGCCCCAGAGGCATCCGGTCGATAGCACGGGATGCCACACGAACTGCCGAAAGACCGCTTTCCGGGGCAATCCCGGCGTGAGACTCGAGCCCTTCGATGGTAAAAGTCATTCGGTTGGCACCAGGAGCCTTATAGGTCACACAATCCACACCGCAGGTATCCAGAGCCACACCCATCGTGGACTGAAGGCGGGAAAGATCCAGTTCTTTGGCCCCCATCAGACCCTGCTCCTCGCAAATCGTAATCACAACCTCCAGCGGACCATGGGGGATCTCCTGTTCCTGCACCACCTGAATCGCTTCCAGTATTTCGGTAATGCCGCACTTGTCATCGGCACCGAGAATCGTTTCACCGGCGCTGTAAAAAACCCCGTCCCGCAGGATCGGGTTCACTCCCGCAGCCGGTTCTACCGTATCCATGTGGGCCGAAAGCAGAAAAGGGAGCCCCTCTTTCCTCGGGCAGGAAAACGGGCGATCAGGTTGCCGGTTTCGCCACCAATAGCTTCGCCCGCGCTGTCAAACTCAACAGAGGCTCCCAGACTGTCCAATTTTTGCGCCAGATAACGGGCGATTTCCCCCTCCCGAAAGCTGGGACTTTCGATCGATGCCAGACGCTGAAATTCTTCAATAATTCTCTGTTCGTTGACCATCCCGTCTCTCCTTGAAGTCCCTTCCAGTAACGTCCGGAACAACTTACCTCAGCCGATTCACTTTTGGCAATGCCATGGGTGGACAAGACCCTGCACCCATTGTTAATATACGCACCGTTCGTATGCAGAATTGTTGTTGGCACCTTACGTAGGTAAGAGTTTTCCTTTGGACTACGATTTCAATTCGCGCCACCTATCTTCCGAACAAAAGCGCAGCCGTCTCCTCCGACCGGGCTGGTACATTGTCGCCGCCCTGATCGCTTTCGGCCTGTACTTTCTGTTTCCCGACTCAACGCCTCCGGAAAAAGGACACATCAGAATTTCGGTGAAGTCCCCCGTGATCTCTGCCGAAGCCAAACCTGCCCCACCTCCGGAACCACCGGCCCCGGTCCGCAAGGAGCGGAAAGGTATGGTTCAGCCCGGTGACAGCATCACCACCCTGTTGAGCGAATGGTTTACGCCTCGGGATATCCATCTTCTGAATCAACAGAGCAAAGAGGTCTTTCCTCTTCACGCTCTCAGTGCCGGACAGCCCTTCCGGGTGAGTACCGTGGACGACAGATTTGACAGCTTTGTCTACGATATCGATCGGGAAGAACAGTTTATCATCCGCCATGACGGCCAGCAGTTTGCGTTGGAAAGAACCTCCATTCCCTACAGGGTAGCAACCGACATTGTGGAAGGCTCGATCCAATCCAGCCTGTTTGAAGCGATGATGGCCAGTGGTGAAGGGCCGGAACTGGCCATCAACATGGCCGACATCTTTGCCTGGGATATCGATTTTATCCGCGACCTGCGCACTGGCGACAGCTTCAAGCTTCTGGTAGAAAAGCGGTACCGGGACGGTAATTTTTCCAACTACGGCCGCATCCTCGCCGCTGAGTTTATCAACCGTGGAGAAACACACCGGGCCGTTCTTTTCAAGGATGGCAAACAGGCACCGGACTACTACGACCCAAACGGACGCAGCCTTCGTAAGGCCTTCCTCAAGGCCCCTCTGAAGTTCAGTCGTATCTCCAGCGGTTTTTCCTACCGCCGGAAACACCCGATCACCGGAGACTACAAACCCCACTTGGCCATCGACTACGCGGCACCCAGCGGGACACCGGTCAAAGCGATCGGCGACGGCACCATTGTTGCCCGGGGTTACGATAAGTACAGTGGCAACAAGCTTAAGGTACGCCATCCCAACGGTTACGTCAGCGTTTACATCCACCTCAAAGGATTTGCCAAAAGGATGGTTCGCGGGAAAAAGGTTCGACAAGGACAGACCATCGCTTATGTCGGGAATACCGGTCGATCGACCGGTCCCCATCTGGATTTTCGCATGCTGAAAAACGGCAAACCGGTCAACCCGCTCAAGGTCAAAAGCCCTGCCGCCCGCCCGGTATCCAAGGAATACAGAGCAGCCTTCAAGGCTTTGGCGCAATCGGTACTGGCCAAATTTGACACCCAGCCACCTCCGAACTCCGGAGAAATTCGACAGGCAGCCCGGGTTGCGGAGACCGATAAGGCGATCCAATGAACCGCTTCGCGGAGCACCTGCACCGCTGGCACACCTCAGGCTACATCCAACAGGGAACCTGTACTCTCGCTACCCCCGACTCCCTCTGCATCCCACGCATTCATAACAAGACGGCCGCCTCTCTGGCAAAATCCGTCGGTCAAACCATTGTGATAGGCCCTTCCCCACTCCCAATGGCAGGTTTTCTCGTCCGGCGAGCAGGGGCCTCCACGCAATCGCTCCGTCCCCGTGACAGTGAAACCCAGGTCTTTCTGGAAGACATCCCTGTTGTCGATGCGAACGATTTAGAGGCCCAACTGAAACGCGCCTTTAGCTATCGGCAGGCTGCGCTTCTCAACACGGGCGAACTGGCCGTCTGCGGTCCTACCATTGACCGATGCGGCCTGTTGCTGGCCTGTCTGCATCACGCTCTTTTCGTTACCTACCTGGTCGAAAGACTCGATCAGGGCGCCAAACTTCCTGACGAAAACGCACAACTGAAGTCGCTTATTCCTCTGGCAAAACCGATCCCGTTCTCTACGCTTCCGGATGACACTTTTCCTTCCAGCCTTGATCGTGCGGGAAAGGCCCTGGTCAACCTGGGGCTGGTTGACTCGGTTTTTGGAAATGCATCCTATCGGCAGAATGATCAGATTCGTATCAGTCGTACAGGTGCACCGCTTGACGATCTTGAAAAGAGTACTGTCGAGGTCTCACTCCATACCGCGTCGAATACAGACAAAAAAGCCAGCAGTGAACTCCCGGCCCATCGGGCCATCTACCAGCAGACTGCGGCCAGGGTCATCCTTCACGGTCACCCCCGGTTCTCCATCGCCGCCAGCCTCAGCAACAGCTTCAACACCTGGCCTGAGGACGTGCCTTCCATCGAAGCGGCGCCCGGGAGTCAGGAACTGGGAGAACGTCTTGCCAAGGCCCTTCAAGCAGCTCCCGTCGCCATGGCGGATGGTCACGGCCCTTTTGCCGCGGGGAAGACTTTCGGAGAAGCTCTCCACCACCTGATCCGGCTGGAAAACCACTGTCGCCAACAGATCCTCGAGAAAATTGAGCTAAGCGTTCCACGTTAAGAAAG
>JANQIN010000122.1 GCA_028282145.1 Thermodesulfobacteriota bacterium
AAGCGGCCGTCTTTCTTCGCCCCTTCCCGATACCGGTTGAGATGAGGGATGGTTACCATCGGATTGGTCACCTGCACCCACATGAACCGGATATCGCCCCGATCCAGTGCCCGGAACATCTCGATGGTGTGGTAGGTCGGTTTGGGCGAGATATTCTCCACCGGTACCTGCCAGATCTTGGCCGCCAGTTGCCGCGCCTTTTCCTTCATCACCACCCCTTTGGGCAGCTTGTGAGTCAGGGTTCCGACCTCACGGACGGTACCGCAGGCGGAAGGTTGGCCGGTGAGGCTGAAGGGGCTGTTGCCGGGGGTAGAGATCTTCCCGGTCAACAGATGAATGTTATAGATGATGTTATTGATCCAGGTGCCGCGGGTGTGCTGGTTGGTTCCCATGCACCAGAGGGACATCACCTTCTTCGACGGATCGCCGTAGAGGGAGGCCATGTAGCGGATATCGGCAGCGGAGACACCGGAGATCTTCTCCACCTTCTCCGGGCTGTAATCCTCGAGAAACGCCTTGAACGTGTCGAGGCTGGTCTTCTCGCCTTTGTCCTTGAATTTGAAACCATCCTCCAGGCCATAACCGATATTGGTTTTCCCTTTGAGGAAGGTGGTGTGTTTTTCGATGAAGTCGCTGTTTTCCCACCCGTTCTTCAGAATCTCGTAGCAGATAGCGTTCCCCACCGCCAGGTCGGTCTGGGGGGCAAAGAGGATCGATTTGTCCGCCGCGTAACTGGTGCGGGTGGTACGGGTCGCAAAATCGACAATGATGGCCCCACGCTTCTGCTTCTGTTCCAGAATGCGTGAGAACAGCACTGGGTGCATCTCGGCCATATTGTTGCCCCAGGTGACGAAGACGTCGGCATGGTCGATATCTTCATAGCACCCCATCGGCTCATCCTTACCAAAGGAGGTCAGGAACCCGGTAACGGCGCTGGCCATACAGAGGCGGGCGTTGGCTTCCAGGTTGTTGGTGCCGATCGCCCCTTTGAACAGCTTGGAGGCTGCGTACCCATCGGGGATGGTCCACTGACCGGAGCCGTACATCGCCACCGCATCCTTGCCGTGTGTCTTGATCGTCTCCTGCATCTTGGATGCGACCAGATCCAAGGCTTCCTCAATAGGCACATCGACCAGTGTCCCGTCTTTACGCACCTTGGCGGTGGTCAGACGGTCCTTTCCGTACAGGGCCATCACCGAATGGTAACCCTTGACGCAGCAAAGGCCTTTATTGACCGGAGAAGCAGGATCACCGGTAACAGCAACAGCCCTGCCGTTCTTGATGCCAACCTGCAGACCGCACCCGACCCCGCAGAAGCGACAAGGGGTTTTTTTCCAGGTCACGCCCGGCAACTCTTTTAAACGTTGCGGATCGGCAAAGACAACCCCGGGATACACTTGGGCTGCAGCAACCATGGCCGATGCAAGTGCGGCATTCCGTACAAACTGACGTCTACTGAGCATTTTCGCCTCCCACCTTGGTGTTCTCAAAGCCCTGTTCCATATGTCCATAGACCAGAGAGAGGCAATGAATCCCCTCCACGGTATCGAGAACCCTGGAGAGTTTCCTGTCGCTTTTCCGGTCAGGGGTGTCGGTAATTAACACCAGAACATCGCGGTTCTCGGAAGGAACGACTTCACAGCCATGGATCCCGTTCAGGGCAGCTGTGACGTGAGTTTTCATACCAGGAGCGGGATGAACCAGATAACTTGCAATCGGCATACACTCTCTCCTTCATTGGAGTGACAGGGTCGAGCTTCCCCTTTGAAGCTCCAACCCTCTGCGTTATCGATACTTTGGGGGTCCAATTAAAATCACTCCGAACCGAAGTGAGAATAATTCTTTTAACTTCCCGATTTTTTTAGTCGGGAAATGGTGCATTCTTCAAACGTTGTTTGTCAATTTGTTCAGTAGGGTTTCTTGACGTGGATCAATACAGGTTGTCACTTTTTTGATGGGGCTAAACCAAGTTACCTGATAGAAACATTTCCGGTATTTTTAGGACACATTTATCGCCGTGGGACAGGTAAGCCGGAGAGAGCCGTATTTCACAGACAGGACAAACAGAGGGAAAGCCGGAGACAGATAACCGGTCGGAAAAGAAATTCGGAGAAGAAATAGAAAGGACAAAAAAAAGCGGGGTGCGATGTCCCCCTATGGGACCCGCACCCCCAAGCCTACAACCAGTGCAAAAGTGAGGAGAAGAGGTACTACTACTTGGTCTGAAACGTTCTGCTTACCCGCAAAGGAGAAACCACACACGCGAATAAAATGCATTTTAAAACGGTGTTAGTCAAAGCTTTCCACCCTGTTTTTTGACGTAAATCAAAAACGCCTGTCGCTTTTTTAGTGTGCTCAAACCCTGCTACCGAAAGGAAACACTTCTTGAAAAACCGAGTAACATAAGGGCCTTTTGTAACCGGAAAGACCTCTTGAATTCTGCCTTTCAGAAGCCGAAAACGCTTTATCCCCCATTATTACCGGAATAAAGTCCCTGTAGCGTATCAGCAATCCAACAGGTATTTTCCGGGTGGTTTTGGTAACACTGGTCCTTACAATGCTCTGAATTTCGTGGATTTGGCAGGGAAATATTGGGCGGGGAGAATTCCCGGAATCTTGTTTTTATAACTCTGTTCTTATTTTCTGCCAGCCATTCAACCCCCATCCATCCATCCCTCCCCCCAACAACTCTGTATTCATCGCCGGACCAGGATCAGAAGCCCATCCGGTTCCTGCCCTCCCGACCACTCTGCCCAGGACACGCGCTTACTGTGGAACAGGTTCTGTCCATCCCTCTCCCCTATCACGGGCTTCGCCATGCACGTTCCACAAAAGCGCGGCTTTACTTCACTGATAGTCCCCTTCCTTCATCAGGGTTTTGGTTTTGCCCTTCCCTGGGCAAAAAAAAGCCCTGGCTTTTGCCAGGGAATTGTTGGATGTCTCCGCCCATCACGGGCTTCATCATGCACGTTGCGCAAAAGCGTGGTTTTGCTCCACTGACAAAACCCTTCTCTTCGTCAGGGTTTTGGTTTTGCCCTTCCCTGGGAAAAAGAAAAGCCCCAACCATTCGGTTGGAGGACTTTTAGATGCCTCAGCCCATCACGGGCTTCGTCATACACGTTGCGCAAAAGCGTGGTTTTGCTCCACTGACAAAACCCTTCTCTTCGACCGGATTTTGGTTTTGCCCTTCCCTGGCACTGTTGGATGCCTCAGCCCATCACGGGCTTCGCCATGCACGTTGCGCAAAAGCGTGGTTTTGCTTCACTCACAAAACCCTTCTCTTCGTCAGGGTTTTGGTTTTGCCCTTCCCTGGGCAAAAAAAAGCCCTGGCTTTCGCCAGGGCTTTTGGATACTGCAATGTGCTGCGAGGAATTAGCAGTCGAAGTACAGATTGAACTCCTCGGGGCAAGGACGCATGCGGACAGGGTCCACTTCGTTCTCGCGCTTGTACTCCAGCCACATTTCAATAACGTCCTGAGTGAAGACGTCGCCTTTCAGCAGGAAGTCATGGTCGGCTTCCAGAGCGTCCAGAGCTTCGTTCAGAGTACCGGCAACGTGCGGTACATCCTTCAGCTCCTCAGGGCTCATGCCGTACAGGTCTTTGTCGATAGGCTCACCCGGATCGATCTTGTTCTCGATACCGTCCAGACCGGCCATCATCAGGGCAGCAAAGGCCAGGTAGCCGTTGCAGCTCGGATCCGGGAAACGGGCCTCAACACGCTTCGCTTTTTCGTTGCTGGTGTTGGGGATCCGGATCGCAGCGGAGCGGTTCCGGTTGGAGTACGCCAGGTTGACCGGAGCTTCGAAACCGGGCACCAGACGCTTGTAGGAGTTGGTGCTGGGGTTGGTGAAAGCGTTCAGGGTCTTGGCGTGCTTGATGATACCGCCGATGTAGTACAGAGCGGTCTTGGACAGGCCACCGTAACCGTCGCCGGCGAACAGGTTCTTGCCGTCCTTCCAGATGGACATGTGGCAGTGCATACCGGAGCCGTTGTCTTCGTACAGCGGCTTGGGCATGAAAGTCACGGTCTTGCCGTTGCGAACGGCCACGTTCTTGATGATGTACTTGAACCACTGCAGGGTATCGCCCATGTTCAGCAGGGAGTCGAAGCGCATGTCGATTTCCTGCTGGCCACCGGAAGCAACCTCGTGGTGAACGGCTTCGATGGTCATGCCGACGGACTGCAGGACCTGAACCATTTCGTTACGCAGGTCGACCATGGAGTCGGTCGGAGCGCAGGGAAAGTAGCCGCCCTTGTGGGAAGGCTTGTAGGCCAGGTTGGGGTATTCTTCGCGACCGGTGTTCCAGCGGCCTTCAACGGAGTCAACGCAGTAGAAAGACTCGTTGGCAGCAGAGCCGAAACGGACGTCGTCAAAGATGAAGAACTCGGGCTCGGGGCCGAAGTAAACAGTGTCACCGATGCCGGAAGACTTCAGGTAAGCTTCGGCCTTCTTGGCGATGAAGCGGGGGTCGCGGGTGTAACCTTCGCGGGTGATGGGATCCTCGATGCCGCAGATCAGGCTCAGGGTCGGCACTTCGGGGAAGGGATCCATCTTGGCGGTGGCGGGGTCCGGAACGATCAGCATGTCGGACATGTGAATCGGCTGCCAGCCGCGGATGGAGGAACCGTCAAAGCCGATCCCTTCTTCAAATACTTCCTCGGTCAGCTCGGAAATCGGGGTGGAAAAGTGCTGCCAGATCCCGATGAAATCGAGGAACTTGTAGTCGACCATTTGAGCACCTTGCTCTTTGGCAAACTCCAAAACGTCTTTTGCGGTCATCGATTAATCTCCTTTGCAAAGGGTATATCCGAGGGCTTCCCGCCCTCTTGAACGAATCGCTATCTTTTAGATCGCATCTTCGCCGGTTTCACCTGTACGGATCCGTACAACATCGTCCACCGGAGTGACAAAAATCTTGCCGTCGCCGATCCGACCGGTGCGCGCGGCTTCGGTAATGGTTTCCACCACCTTACTCACCTGCTCGTCGGCAACGATAATTTCCATCTTGATCTTGGGGATAAAATCAACAACATATTCGGCGCCACGATACAGCTCTGTATGACCCTTCTGACGACCGAAACCTTTGACCTCACTGACGGTAATCCCCTGGATACCGATCTCGTTGAGGGCTTCTTTGACTTCATCCAGCTTGAACGGTTTGATAATGGCTTCTACTTTACGCATAAGGAACCTCCCATAGGGCCGAAACGTCGAATCTATCCGGGCGTCTTTACCCGTCAATCGCTTATAATTTGTGCGGCCAGATTATGTGAGCCCCTAATGTGCAAATCTTTTGCCTAAAAGAAAAAATGTAAATACTTTTTTGATTTAGCACTATTTAACAGGGACTTACCTTGTCTTTTGAAAAACATTTCCCGGCTCATCAAGACACAACCCGGGAGCCTTTCGCCTATTTTTTAACCACAAGCGGCAGCTAAAGCTTATTTTTTAAGCATTCCTGTGTGTCGGCTCACTTCCGGTCGAAAAACGGGCTTTTCCCCGTCACGGACAGGGGAATCCCGTAAATGACCCGGCAGCTGGGCATCAGCCCATCTTCAAGGGCCGCTTTACCGGCCGTGTACATGATGCGATTGTCCAGCCGTAAGTCGGCCGCCCGCGAGACAGCCGAGCCGATGGCAATGCCGAGATCACCGGTATTGAAAGCACACAATCCGCCCGCCTGCGTCAAGGCACCGCAGTCCGGAAATCCGCAGAAACCACAATGGTGCAACCCCAGAGGCTTAAAACGGGTTCCCAGAAGAATAAGCACGGGAGATTGAGAAATATTGCCGGCATCCCGGGCGAAAAACGGCAGCTCATCACGCTCGGAAATCGCCCGCATGGTCCGGCAGAGTCCGTCCTTCTCCTCTCCGGTAAGAATCAGGGTCTCAAGCTGGTCCTGCCCCTTCCCTTTCGGTGCGGTTCTCGCTGCAAGGCAGATCAAACCGGCCGCGTCCAGCAGGGCTTTCTCTTCAATCGCGACATCTTTAAGGATCATTTCTTCGTCCGACCCGAATGGGTTTCTCACAGACGTTCTGATGCAGAGCAACGCCGGCAACCGTGTATACCATATCATTCTCTATTTGGGGTGCAATTCTTTTAAACCACACCCTCTTTTTCTTAAGTTCTTTCTCCTTTCAGCCGACAAGAGTCTGGACAGAACCCTTATCGATGGAGTCGATTGTGTATACGCGTCTTTGTTCACTGATCGGTATGTGTCTCCTGCTGACAGCCTGCCAGGTCCCCCATGATATTTCGAATGCCTGGGACCAGACCGGGCGTAAACACCTGATGCCCCGTTATGACACGGTCAGCACCAAAACCCTTCTGGAAAAAGTGATTGTGGGCGAGTCATCCCGCGTGGACGTCTACAACGTCCTTGGAGCTCCGGCCTCGATCAGTCATGCCAACCAGTTACCTCAAGGGATATCTTCCTCGGCCCGACCGGTCCTTCCGACAGGAACCACTCAGATCTGGACCTACCATCTGAATAAAGCGCGCAACACCTTCCCGATCGATCCGCGCTCTGTCCAACTCCATACGGTGACGGCCACCGTTCTTTTTGATTACCAGGGGCGCGTGCTTGACTTCCAGGTGGCGGAACTCGCCCGCTGAATCCTGCTGACAACGTCTTCCGGCTGGGGTATAAGCGAACGGAACCCCAGCCGAAGGATGCAACGTGCCCAATCCCCAGCCCACCGTCCTGCAATCCATCTCCATCGTTCCGGACCGGTTCTCCCTGGTTGCCCTGGTTCTGGCCAATCTGACACCGATGATCGGCGTCCTGTTCTGGGGCTGGGATATTGCGGTCGTGGTGCTGATCTACTGGATGGAGAATCTGGTGGTCGGCTTCTACAACCTTCTGAAAATGGCCTTTGCACCGGTGCATCACCCGGGACAGCATCTGGGAAAACTATTTCTCATGGGTTTTTTCAGCATCCATTACGGCGGTTTCTGTGCCATCCATGGGATTTTTCTGGTCCAATTCCTGAAAGTCGGCAACGACTTCAATATGAACGTGACAGGGAGCTTCGGCCCATTGGTTTTCCTGGATCTTCTGTTCGGCGTCATCGCCCACCTCTGGGTGGTTCTTGGCGACCAGTTATGGATTCCCCTGGCAGCGCTGATGATCAGTCACGGTGTGTCTCTGGTGGAGAACTATTTCCTGAAAGGGGAGCGACTCACCCTCCAGACCAAAGACCTGATGGGGCAACCTTACGGACGCATCGTCCTGGTCCATCTGGCGATTCTCACCTCGGCTTTTTTCATCTTCTCGTTCGGGTCTCCCCTTCCGCTGCTGATTCTGCTGGTGTTGGGAAAATTGATTCTGGACGCGGTGATGCATCATCGCTCGCACCGGAAAACACGTCGGAAAGCAGTACAATCGGCATCCTGATATAGTGAAAGAAGATTTTTCTTCACCCACGGGATGGATAAGATGGAACAACTTCAGGAAATTGCGGCCATTCTGGCTCTCACCATGGGGGTCGCCTGGGCCAGCGGTATCAACCTGTATGCGGCGATTGCGACCCTCGGTCTGCTCGGTGCCTCAGGGAATATGACCCTCCCGCCTGACTTGCTGATCCTGCAGGAGCCTTTGGTCATTTTTGCCGCATGCGTCATGTTTGTGGTCGAATTTTTCGCCGACAAGATCCCGGGATTTGACAGTGGGTGGGATACGATCCACACCTTTATCCGAATTCCCGCCGGCGCCATGATGGCCGCAGCGGCCGTTGGCGAGGTAAATCCGGCGATGACCCTGGCGGCCACCATCCTGGGCGGTGGTATTGCTGCCGGGACCCATTTCACGAAAGCGGGCAGCCGTCTCCTGATCAACACGTCGCCCGAACCGGTCACCAACGTCGTCGCCTCCCTGTCGGAAGATGTGATGGTGATCGGCGGCCTCTATCTGGCCTGGAACCATCCCCTGGTTTTCCTGTCACTGTTGCTGATCTTCCTGGCCAGCCTGGTCTGGATTCTCCCCCGTCTCTGGCGCGCTCTGAAAACCATCGGGAAAGGAATCGCCCGCTTTATCGGCGGACGACACCCCCGGCCTCAGCCCGTTCCATCCGCCCCCGAAGGACCTTTGCTGGAAGACGACGAAGAGACCTTGCCCTGAAAGACCGTTGCACCAAAGGACCGTCTGGGCTAACCTGCCTGCAATCTGACAACAAGGAGTCTCCTATGCATGTCATTCTCGATCTGTGTGTCGTTCCTCTCGGAGTGGGCGTGTCCGTATCCGATTACGTCGCCGCCTGCGAAAACGTGTTGCAGGAGGCCGGCCTTGAGCACCAGCTCCATGCGTACGGGACCAATATCGAAGGCGATTGGGACGAGGTGATGGCCGCCGTCAGAAAATGCCATGAGGAGGTTCACCGGTTGGGGGCTCCCCGGATCACCACCACCATCAAACTCGGTACGCGCACCGACCGGCCCCAGAGCATGCACGACAAGATCACAAGCGTGCAGCAGAAGATGGAACACAACCGGTGAAACGAGCGATCAACACCTTTTGCCGAATTCTTCTTGGGGTGGTCGGGCTG
>JANQIN010000136.1 GCA_028282145.1 Thermodesulfobacteriota bacterium
CGAAACGGGTTTCCCGTTTGTCGATCAGGCTGCGATGCACCAGCAGCCCCGAGGGTTTGTTGATGGCAATCAGGCTGTCGTCCCGGTAGAGAATCTCCAGGGAAGGGACTTCACTCACTGATAGAGAGCTCCTCGATATGGGGCCCCAGCACCATGTCCTTGTACCCCAGACCGTTGGGAATAATCGGGTATACCACCTCTTCCCGGTCGGTGACCACTTCCAGGAAGCAAGGCCCTTCGGCGGCCAGGAACGCCTCCAGCGCTTCGGAAAGCTCCTCGCGCTCACGCACCTTTCGGTGCCATTGGAAGCCGCACTCCTTGGCAATCAGCGAGAAGTCGGCATCGTAACTCCGTTCCGAGGCCGTGAACTGCCTCTGATAATTGGCAGCCTGTATCGAACGGACCATCCCGTCGCTGTGGTTGTTGAGCAGCAGAACCTTGATCGGTAGCCCCAGGGAACCGATGGTGTGAATCTCGCCCATATTCATTTTGATGCTGCTGTCCCCATCGATAGCAATCACCCGCGCATCCGGATTGGCAAAATGAACGCCGATGGCAGTGGGCAGGGAGAAACCCATGGTGCCGAAAGCACCGGAAGTCATAAACGACTTGGGCCCTTTGGTCTGTAGACGCTGGGCGCTGTGCATCTGATGATTGCCGACACCGGTCGTGATCCGGGTCGACTCGGTAATCCGTTCCGCCAGCGCATTAATCACTTCGGCCTGCTGAACCTTTTCGGCTTTTTGATTGTAGGCCAGGGGGTATTTGTTCTTCAGGTCGACCACCCACTCCTGCCAGGGTTCGATCTGCAGTTCCACCGGGTTCCGGTCGGCCCAGTTCAACAGGTCCTCCAACGCGGTACCGGCATCGCCGATAAAAGAGAACTTCGGCTGACGTGACTGGCGAACCTCCTGTACCTTTTCAGCATTGATATCAATATAGGCGATATCGGCATTCAGACCGGACTCCCCCACCTTCTGGGAAACTCGGTCGTTCCAGCGAACTCCCAGGGCGACAAAGAGATCGGTGTGTTGAATCGCCATATTGGCGTAAGGGGTGCCGAACATTCCCAGCATGCCGAGGGAGGTCGAACGGCTTTCGTCCAGAATCCCCTTGCCCATCAGGGTTGTGATCGACGGGATGGCGAAACGGCGGTTGAACTCGCGGATCTTTTCGCTGGCTTCGGCGTTATTGACCCCGCCACCAATGTACAGCAGAGGGCGCTTGGCTTTTTGCAGCAGTTCAAAAAACGCCTGACACTGGTTCGGTCCCAGATGGCGTTCATCCTCGTATTTATGCTGAAACCGTTCGATCGGCAGACCGTCATAGTCCCCGGGGGCCAGTTGGGCATTGAGCGGGAAGTCGATAACAACCGGTCCCGGTTTGCCGGACTTGGCGAAAAAGTAGGCATCCTTGACGATCTTTTCGATGCTGTCCCCTTCGGCCACCTGGATCACCTTCTTGGATGCTTTGGCAAAGACGCGTTGGACGTTGATATGCTGGAATTCATCGGTGCCGATTCGGTCGTGGGGGACTTGCCCGGCAAAGACCAGCAGCGGAATGGAATCGGCGTTGGAGTCGGCGACGGCGGTCAGGGTGTTGGTGATTGCCGGTCCGGAGGTGACGACTGCAACACCCACACGGTCGCTGGAACGGGAATAGCCGGCGGCACTGAAAGCGCAGGACTGTTCGTTGGCGTTGACAGTCAGGGCGACGGGGCTCTGGCCCAAGGCGTGGAAAACCGGCAGGATCGTGGCGCCGGTATAACCGAAAATTCGCTCCACCCCGAGATCTTCGAGGGACTTCACCATAATTTCAGCACCCGTCATCTTTGTCATTGCAGGACCTCCTTGGTGTGACAGAAACAGACAGAAGGTTTTCAGTATATCGATCTCCGACGGACGGGTAAACGGTTGGAGTTATTTAATAACTCGAAATTATTAAGTTGAGAACGCGTCCATGGATGGGCGAGCCAAGAGCCAGGCGCAAAAGCACTTGGTTTGTAAGTGGAGCAAAATCGCGCTTTTGCGTAACGTGCATGTCCCAGTGCCAAGGATGGCCTGGGGCATTCAACCATAAAAATGGGGTGAGGCCGAAGCCTCACCCCGGAGAGAGTCTCTTCGGCGATCTTTATTCCTCTTTGCTCGCCAGTGAGACTTTGGACGCGTTGGCTTTTTCATCGACCAGGGCACCGAAGTATTCTCGGGTTTCCCGGATGACGATGGGGGACAGCATCAACAGCGCGATCAGGTTTGGAAAGGCCATCAGCCCGTTGAAGACATCGGCCAGGGCCCAGACCAGTTCCAGTTTCATGATGGCGCCGACACCGACCACCAGGCTGAAGACAATTCGGTAGGGTTTGACCGCTTTTTCACCGGCCAGGTATTCCATCGCCTGCTCGCCGTAGTAGCACCAGCCGAGGATGGTGGAGTAAGCGAAGAGCATCAGACCGATGGTAACGATATAGGCGCCACCGGGGATGCCGATCCCGTAAGCGGTAGCGGTGAGGCTGGCGCCCGAGTCGCCGTTGGACCAGGCACCGGTGATGACCAGAACCAGGCCGGTCATGGTGCAGACGATCAGGGTGTCGATAAAGGTCTGCGTCATGGAAACCAGGGCCTGAACCACTGAATGTTTGGTTTTGGCGGCGGCTGCGGCGATCGGCGAAGAGCCAAGGCCCGATTCGTTGGAGAAGACACCGCGGGCGACGCCCATGCGGATGGTCAACATAATCACGGCCCCGGCAAAACCACCGGTGGCAGCAGTCGGGTTGAACGCCTGGGCGAAAATCAGGGCAAAGGCCCCGGGGATCGCACCGGCGTTCATCGCCAGGATGGCGATGCTGCCAAGCATGTAAAAGACGATCATGATCGGAACCAGCACGCCGGTCACGGAACCGATGGTTCGAATCCCGCCGAGAACGACGGCGGCAGTTGCAATAATCAGGACGATGCCGGTGGCCAGGTGGGGGACGCCGAAAGTGCTGTGAACGGCGTCGGCGACTGAATTGGACTGGACCATGTTACCGATGCCGAACGCAGCGACGGCGGTGAAGATGGCGAAACAGATCCCCATCCATTTCCAACCCAGGCCTTTTTCAATGTAATACATGGGACCGCCACACATACGACCGTTGGCATCTTTGGTGCGGTATTTGACTGCCAGAACCGCTTCGGAGAATTTGGTCGCCATGCCGACCAGACCGGTGACCCACATCCAGAACAGAGCCCCCGGGCCGCCGATAGCTACAGCGGTGGCGACACCGGCAATATTCCCGGTGCCGACGGTGGCCGACAGTGCGGTCATCAACGCCTGGAAGTGGCTGATGTCACCGGGTTCATCGTCATCGTCCTTTCGCTTGACCAGAGCCAACCACAGGGAATAGAAGAGCTTGCTGAATTGCAGCCCGCGCAGGGCAATCGTCAGGTAGAGACCGGTGCCGACCAGCAGGATCAGTAGGGGAGGCCCCCAGACATACCCGCTGATCGTATTGACGGTACTTAAAACACTTTCCATGGAACCGCTCCTTTTCCAGTTTGTCGTGCGTTAAAGACCGAACCGATGGCAATGGAGGGCGGGCTGGACCCGCGTACCCGCAAGCACCTCCAGAAGCGGTATTCGGCAGGAGGCGCACAAAGGAACGCCCCGGGCCGTCAGGGGCCCGGGGCCTTGAGGTTACAGATAGTTGCTGATCGGCGAATAAGGCATGTCGAACGCTTCGGCGACCGATTCGTAAGTGACCTTTCCTTCGATCACGTTGACGCCGTTGGCAATGCCGGGGTCGTCGATGGCGGCCTGCTTCCAGCCCTTGTTGGCAAGCTGAAGTGCGTAGGGCAGTGTCGCGTTGGTCAGGGCGACGGTGGAGGTCAAAGGAACAGCGCCTGGCATGTTGGCCACGCAGTAATGAAGCACGTTGTCGACAGTGTAGGTCGGTTCGGCGTGGGTGGTGGGCCGAGAGGTCTCAAAACACCCGCCCTGGTCGATGGAGACATCGACCAGTACGCAGCCCGGTTTGAGGCTGTGTAGCTGATCGCGGGTAATCAGGTGAGGCGCTTTGGCGCCATGCAGCAGAACCGCACCGATGATGACGTCGGCTTCCTGGCTGAGCTCGCGAATGGCTGCCGGGGTGGAGTAAAGGGGGGTACAGTTTTTGGGCATCACCTCGGACAGATACCGCAGGCGATCCAGGTTGGTGTCCAGCAGGAAGACCTGGGCACCAAGCCCCAGAGCCATCTGGGCGGCATTGGTGCCGACGATACCACCGCCGACGATCAGAACCTTGGCCGGTGCGACACCCGTGACTCCGCCAAGAAGAATACCGCGACCGCCCTGAGCCCGCTCCGCATACTTGGCACCTTCCTGGGTAGCCATCCGGCCGGCAACTTCGCTCATGGGGGTCAGGAGGGGAAGGGCGCCGTTACGGTCGGTAATGGTTTCATAGGCGACACAAACGGCACCGGTTTCCTGCATGGCCGTGGTCAGTTCCCGGGAGGCGGCAAAGTGGAAATAGGTGAACACCGTCTGCCCCGGCTTGATCATCCGATATTCGGAAGGCTGGGGCTCTTTGACATGCATGACCATCTCGCTACGGGCAAAGACCTCTTCCGGGCCTTTGATCAGTTCCGCTCCGACGGCCTGATAGGTCTCGTCCGAAAACCCACTGCCGATTCCGGCAGTGGCTTCCACCAGAACCTGATGTCCGGCCTGGGTGAGGATTTCGACCCCGGCGGGGGTCATGCAAACGCGATTTTCCTGGGGTTTGATCTCTTTCAGAATGCCGACTTTCATAAGCCACCTCCTGAGTGGGTGATTGTGTCGCTTTTGCGACCTGCACCTGGATTGTCGCAACCCCTGTGCCAGATCGCAGAAACTGACTGGAGGTTGTCAGTTTCTCCACTTAACCTTTTGAAATCATTTGTGAATTTTTGTTTCGGAGTGCAACGAAAACAGAAGAGAAGTGCTGGGCGATTTGGCACGAAATCGTACCAAACCGAATGACGTTATAGTTTATCTTTTTGATTTTATTTAATAAATTTGAAAATGGAATGGAATCGTGCCGCTGGTTTGAAATCGAACCGGTCAGAGGCCGTACTTTTTGATCTTGTTCAGGAGGGCTGTATGGGAGATGCCGAGCTGGCGTGCGGTCTCTCGAATCCCTTGCTTGCGTTCCAGCGCCTCCCGTAGCAGGCGCTTCTCATAGTCTCCCACCAGTTGTGGTAACCGTTGTCGACTGAGGACATGCCCGACGTTCTGGTCCATTCGCCGTCCGGCCCGACCCAGTTCAAAGCTGAAAAGGATCGCATCGGGGCCGATACGACTGCTGGAGCTCAGAATGGCGGCCCGTTCGATGACATTTTTCAGCTCCCGGATATTGCCGGGCCAGTGATGGTGTTTCAATTTTTCAAAAGCTTCGGGGGTCAGCTCCTGCTCCGGCTTTTTCAACCGGGAGTTGAAGCGGAACAGGAAATGATCCACCAAGGTGGGAAGATCGTCCATCCGATCCCGCAGGGGCGGGATATGAATGGGCAGGATATTAATCCGGTAAAACAAGTCTTCCCGAAACTGCCCCCGGTTCATCATCTGTTCCAGGTTGCGACTGGTGGCTGTCAGCAGGCGACAATGGACCGGTATCTCGTGGTCCCCACCAACCCGTCGGATCGTTCCTTCCTGTAGGACCCGCAGCAATTTAGCCTGTGGACCGGGAGGGAGTTCGGCAATTTCATCAAGGAAGAGGGTCCCTTCTCCCGCTTGCTCAAAAAGTCCCTTTTTCCCTTTTCGATCGGCACCGGTAAAGGTCCCGCTCTCGTACCCGAACAGTTCACTCTCCAGAAGGTTCTCCGGTATCGCCGCACAGTTGATAGCGACAAACTCTCCCTTGCGGCCGCTTTCGGTATGGATTGCCTGGGCAAAGAGTTCCTTGCCGGTGCCGCTTTCTCCTCGCAGACTGATGAGGGTGTCGGTTCGGGCGACCTGTTGGGCCAGCCGGATCGGTTGATGAAGGGCCGGGCTGGAACCGACGATATGGGTGAAGGTTTTTTTCCCGGGCTGGATAACAGCACTGGCCAGCTGGCGGATTCGCTTCAGGTCTTTCAGAATCTCAACCGCTCCCACCGTTCGCCCTTCGGAATCCTGAATCGGAAGGGTGGTGGCAAGGAACTGGTAGCGACGACCGCCGGTCTGGATATTGCGGGGTACACGGTCAAAGTGGCCGCCCTGAAGGCCCTCCGACAGATGGTTTTCCGGCAGGCTGAGCTCTCGCAGAGGGCGCCCAACCCCTTTTTCGGCGGAGAGACCGGTGATCTCTTCCGCAACCCGGTTCATGATGGTCAACCGGGAGCTGTTATCCACGGCCAGTATGCCATCGGAAATGGAGTCGAGAACGACCTGGAGGCGTTTTTCCCGGGTTTCCCGGGGAAGGGTGGAGATCAGTTTGCAGGCCGTAAGGCTGTGAATCTCCTGCAGGTTGGACAGGATGTCGTCCCAGTCATGTAGGCTGCTGGAACTGTCCACTTCCAGAAAGATATCAACCTGGTCGGCTCCAGGGGGAGCGTCCACCTCCATCGATCGGATATTGACAAAGAATTCGCTCAGAATGGAGGCGATATCCGCCACAATTCCGAGGCGGTCGGTGAAGGTCAGTTGCAGCTTTCGAATGGAGGATGGTGCCATCGTTCAGCCTCCGGGTGAGGGCTGGTTTGGAACCGTTCAGTGGACTGCAGGTATCTTTGCCCAGCCTGCCCTGTGTGTCAATCGTCTCGCCGGTAAAGCTCCGCTTTGGCGCCGTCGGGCTGGGTTTTGAAGCGACGATGGAGCCAGTAATATTGCTCCGGGTAGCGTCGAATCGCATCCTCCAGGAGTTTATTGGTACGCGCGGCATCCTGCTGTGGGTCCTTGGAGGGATAGCCCTCAAGCGCGGGGAAAAACTCTAGCAGATACTGCCCCCGATTGTCTGTTCGATGCGCTGCAAGAAAGACCACCGGAGCCTTGCCCATCCGCGCCAGCCGGGAAACAGAAGTGTGGGTGGCGGCCTGTTGCCCGAAGAATGGAGCAAAGACGCTGTGCAGGGGACCTGGGTCCTGATCGGCGGCGATCCAGACCAGATTCGACCGGAGACGGCGCACCAGGGTTTTCATATCCTCCCGCTCGATCGGCTGGCTGGAAAACCGTTTGCGGTGATGGAGAAGGATGTGATCCAGCACCGGATTGTTCTGTCGTCGGTAGACCGCGTCGGCTTTGTGGAACAAGCTGAGCAGGGCACCGCCGAAATCCAGGGTTGAAAAATGGCCGGAAAGAAGGAGGACTCCTTTGGATTGGCGAAGGGCGTTCTCCAGGTGTTTCTGCCCTTTTAGGGTGACGCGGGGACGAAAACTCTCCTGTGGTTTCCACCAGGCCGCCACGGTTTCCATAAATCCCATCCCCAGAGACTGAAAGGATTGAAGACCTGTGGTTCGAATCTGTTCATCGGAGAATTCAGGAAAACAGATGCGAAGGTTGATCAGGGTGATATGGCGTCGTCGGCCGGCAAGGTGGAAACCGATCGTGCCCAGACCTTGGCCAATTTTCAGCAGCCAGGGGAACGGTAGAATGGCCACAAGCCTTAGAAGGCCCAAAAGGGCCCAGGTAGACCAGTATCGAGGATGCCGGAGATGCGCGGGGATCATAGGCCCCGGATCATACCTCAGGGTGAATCGCCTGCCAAGAGGCGATTCAGGAAGGCGCGCAGTTTGGGGGTAAACTTCTCCGGTTCGACCAGGAAGCTGTCATGCCCATAGTCCGATTCGATCAGATGGTACTCCGGGGTCTGCCCCTGCTGTTGCAACACCTTCACCAGTTGTTCGGTCAGTGCCGGGGGATAGAGCCAGTCGGAGGTGAAGGCAAACCACTGTGTCGGGCACTGAATTTCCGCCAGTGCTTCCTCGGTTCCGTCCACAAAGCCCCAACCGATATCGAACAGGTCCAATGCTTTGGCCAGATAAAGGAAGCTGTTGGTGTCGAACCGGTCGACAAAGTTGCCGCCGTTGTATTCCAGATAACGCTCCACTTCGTATTGGCCGAAGAAGTCGAACTGTCCGTCCCTGGCAGAAAATCGTCGCCCGAACTTCATATCCATCGAGGCGTCAGACAGAAAAGAGATATGTCCCACAGCACGAGCCAGGGCCAGTCCATCGGCCGGCTGGTGCCCAGGACGGTAGTTCCCCTTCTTCCACAGGGGATCGTTGTAGATCGCCTGACGGGCGAGGGCGTTGAGGGAGATCGCCATCGGCGGGTTGTGCCCCGCACCGGCGATCGCAATAACGGCACCGGTATGTTGTGGAAAGTGGACTCCCCAGGTGAGGGCCTGCATGGCTCCCATGGAGCCGCCGATCACCGCCAGGGTTTTTTCTATGCCAAGGTCGTCCCGCAGCCATTGCTGGGCCCGCACCATATCCTGGATCATGATGACCGGCAGTTGCAAGCGGTAGGGACGGTTGGTTTTGGGGTCGATGGAGGTCGGACCGGTGGTGCCGTAACAGGACCCGATAACATTGGAGCAGACGACAAAATAGCGGTCGGTATCGATCGGCTTGCCGGGGCCGATCATATCGTCCCACCAGCCGGGCTTTCGGTCGTCCTCCTGGTGGCGACCGGCGGCATGGGCGTCACCGGTCCAGGCATGGCAGACCCAGACACAGTTGGACCGTTCGGCATTCAGGGTGCCGTAGGTTTCGTAGGCCAGGGTGATCGGTCCCAGAAGACGCCCGCTTTCCAGCTTGAGCTGGCGATCAAAGGTGACTGTTTGGGTTTTGACCAGGCCGACCGATTGTTCCGATAACTGTGACAAAAAAAGCCCCTTCCGGATGAGAAGGAGCCGCGCAGATGAAAACTGAGTATTGCGGGCACCGTCCTCATCTGTCTGCTGTCCGAACGAAATCGGACAACAAGCAGGATTTAGCACCTGACGCCTTCCGCAGTCTCTGACTCCGGCCGACCGGTTGCTGTGGTTTCACAGGGCCAGTCCCTCCACCACTCAGGATAAAGACGTTTAAATATGGGAACCTAGACTAATGGAACCGGCAGGGGTTGTCAATTGGCAATGGTATCCAGGGGCGCCGGTTTCGGGGTGTTGATCGCTCCCGCCGGACGATCCCCATGGAGAGCTGAGACGATATTCCGGGCCGCTTCCATCGCAATATCCAGACGGACCTGGTCGATTGCCGAACCCAGGTGGGGGGTAAACAGGGTGTTCAGCTCCGAAGCCAACAGCTCCGGGAAAATCTCTTTGGGGCGGTCCGGGCGTGCCCAATCCTCGAACTCGAAAACATCGGCCGCGTAACCCCCAAGTCGACCTGTTCGCAACGCCTGTGCAATCGCCTTTTCGTCCACCACGGAGCCTCGTCCGACATTGATCAGAAGACTTCCCGGTTTGATCCTTTCCATCTGTGAGGTCCCGATCAGGTGTTCCGTAGCTTGTCGGTAAGGCACGGAAAGCACAATAAAATCACTCTGAACAAGAACGTTATGCATCGAGGTCTGCTCGGCTGCGAAAAACTGATCTTCCTTCTCGGTCAGGGGGTGAGGGTCACTGTAAAGAATCTGACAGTCGAACCCTTTTAGCCGTTGCGCGACCGCCTGGCCGATACAGCCCATGCCGATCAGACCGACCGTCGAGCCCTGCAGTCCGGTTCCGTAGAGGATCGGACGCCACCCTTTGAACCGTCCCCTTCGCACAAGATCGTCGCCGTCCCGCATCTTACGACCGAGAGATAGTAGCAGCCCGATGGCCAGTTCTGCCGTCGGAATCGTGAGGGCATCTTTGGCGATGGTGAACCAGATACCACGCTCTGTGCAGGCGTCGATATCAAAGTTGTCATAACCCTTCAGAGCTGCGGAGATAACCTTCAGGTTAGGGCAGGTTTCCAGAAAAGTACGGTCGATGCGATCCGGCATAAAGACCATCAGACCATCGGCCAGCGCCGCTCTTTTACGCAGTTCGATGGGAGACAGGCTTTCCCGGGTGTCGTTAGAGATCACCTGGGAGTGTTTTTCGAGAAAAGCTCGAACCTCCGGGTGGACCCAATGGGTAACGGCAACGGTTGGTTTCATGACCCCTCTCCGTGAGTGGTGAATTGCAATCTGTCTCGCAAGGGTGAAGGCGGTCCATTAGAGAGTTATTAGATTGCGCCAATAATAATGTAAGCCCCCGGGAATTATAGGATCGGAGGTGCGGGTTAAATCGCAAATGTTAGCGGGGGGTTAAAGCCCCAAGATTTTTGGTCCTCATCCTCATCGTTTTCTTACCGTTTCCCACGCAATGTTTATTTCTCTCTCGCGCAACGAACATTTTTCGGGCGCACTCTGGACCTGCTTGTATAGACAACTTCGGGAGCGCCTGTGATCCAACGGTCGGGAAGCATAGCCTGCTATCAGCAGATTTCAGAGATTATCGGAAAGGAGATTGCCGAGGGAGTTTACGGCTCGGGATCCCAACTGCCGACGGAAGCGGAAATCAGCGAACGTTTTGAGGTCAATCGCCACACGGTGAGGGAGGCGATTCGCCAATTGAAGGAAGAGGGTCTTGTTTACAGCATCCGCGGTAAAGGGACCTTCGTTGCCCGGGAAAAGCTCTTGTACCGGGTTTCAAAAAAGGTGCGGTTCAGTCAGCAGATCCTGGAAGTGGGGCATATGCCGGGGACGCGTCTGCTCGAACAGGCGACGGAGCCTGCCACTATACACGTCGCACGGCAGCTTGAACTGAAGCATGGCGATCCTGTCCTGGCGTTGAAAATGCTGCGACTGGTCGATGGAATCCCTTTCAGTCTGACCACTTCGTATCTCCCGGCCGATCGTTTTTCCGGGCTGGAACCGCACCTTGAGGGAAGTTTCAGCCTTTACGCTCTGTTGAAGAGCCATTTTTCGATCGATGCCAGTCGTCAGGAATCGGTCTTTGAGGTCGCGCTTCCCGAGGTTACCGAGATGGAGCACCTGCAGATCGCGCCGACCAATCCCTTGCTCCTTGTGCGCTCCCTGGCGCGGGATCAGTACGGTGCCGCCATCGAATACTGCATCTCAAGGATGCGGGGCGATATGGGGCGAATCGCCATTACCTTTGGCGACGAAGGACCCAAAACCACAGCCCTGGAAGGGCTCTCAGGAGGAACCCATGAATCAGATTGAAGCCAGAGACCTAACGCTGGGGTATGGCACCAAGGAGGTTATTCGTGGTGTCGATCTTACGATTGAGAAAGGGGAGTTTATCAGTATCATCGGGCCTTCCGGCGTGGGGAAGTCGACCCTTCTGATGTCGCTGAACGCCACCACCGATATCCTGGGAGGCTCCCTGCGGGTTCTGGGTGAAGAGGTCGGTCATCTGGGCCCTGCCTCCTTGAAACGTCTCCGGACCAAGGTCGGTGTCATCTTCCAATGCTGCAATCTGGTGCCGCGCCTGCCGGTCCTGGACAATATCGCCAGCGGCATGCTGCAGCGCAAGTCGGTCCTTTCAAGCCTGTTCCGCTACTACAGCAAAGCAGAACACGAAGAGATCTACGACTATATGAAAGTGGTCGGTATGGAAAGCGAGGCGCTGAGCCGTTGCGACCGTCTTTCCGGGGGACAAAAGCAGCGTGTGGCGATCGCTCGAGCCATCGCCCAGACCCCGGAGATCATCCTGGCCGACGAACCGATCTCCTCCCTCGACCCGGTCAGTGCCCGCCGGGTCATGGAAACGCTGCGCAACGCCAACCGCGAATACGGCATGACGGTCGTGTCCAACCTGCACCAGCTCAGTTACGCCCGAGACTACTGCAATCGGATTATCGGGATCAACGACGGACAGATCATCTTTGACGATGCACCGGAGAAACTGACCGACGCCATCGTGCGGGATATCTACGGTGTCGAGGATCCCGAAGCGGATATGAGTCAAGACTGCTCGCCTGTCCTGCTTCCTCAACCGGAGGTCGAGGTCATGGCAACAGCCTGAACGGAAACCCTGAACCCCAACCCCATTATTTGGAGGAAACAATGCGTACCTGGAAAAAAATCCTGACCCTGGCAATCACTGCCTCCCTGATAGTACCCGGCCTGGCACTGGCCAAGTCCAACTGGCCTGACAAGCTGGTCTTCGGCGTCATCCCCGTCGAGTCCGGCGCCAGTATCACCGACCGTTTTGAACCTCTGGTGGCCCATATGCAGAAGGAGCTGGGCATGCCGATCGAGTTCAAGACCAGCACCGACTACGCCGGTGTCATCACCGGCATGCAGTTCAAGCATGTTGATTTCGCCTACTTCGGCCCCAAGTCCTATTGTGAAGCGTCCCGTCGCGCCAATGCGCAAGCGGTGGTGCTGGAAGTCGGTGCGGACGGTACCAAGGGCTACCACGGCATGATCATCACCAAAAAGGGCTCCGGTCTGAAGACCATGGCCGACATCAAAGGCAAGGTCTGGGCGTTCACCGACCCCAATTCCACCTCCGGCACCCTGGTTCCTACCGTCTTCTTCAACAAGGAACTGAAAATCGTCCCCGACGAGCACTTCTCCAAGGTCATCTACTCCGGTTCTCACGCTGCCTCCATCCTGGCGGTCAAGAACGGCAAGGTTGACGCTGCTTCCACCAACGACCTGGACATGGCTCGCGGCAACGGCAAGAACTGGAACGAAGCCAAAGACTTCAACGTCCTCTGGACCTCCAAGCTGATCCCCGGTTCCCCCATGGCCGTCCGTGGCGACCTGCCTACCGACCTGAAGGAAGCGATCAAGCAGGCGTTCCTGAACTTCAAGGATCCTGCCGGTTTGGAGAAGCTGAAGATCTCCGGTTTCACCGACGTTGCGGATTCCACCTACGATCCGATTCGTGAGCTGATCGCCGCCAAAAAGAAGCTGGCCAAGAAGTAAACCCGAGGCACGAGGTGGGTTGCAGCGGCTTCGGTTGCTGCAGCCCCGCCTCAGGGGGTTCTTATGCAACTCGACGATATCCGCCGCCAGTCCCAGCCGTTCCAACCGTTCAACCTGATGGTCGGGCTGGTCTTCCTCACCCTGTTCAGCTGGTGCTGGAACGCAACCGACATGTCGGTCAAAGCCTTGTGGGAGGGCTGGGGCAACATGGTGCACTACATTGTCGGTAATCCGGAGATTCCGGACAGCGGCTTTTTCCCACCTTCGACCCGGGGCAGCCAGCTGACCAAGTATCTGTTGTCGATGCTCGAAACGGTTCAAATGGCTTTCCTGGCGTTATTGATGTCGGTCGCCATCGCTTTTCCGCTGTCGTTCTTCGCGTCCCGCAATACTCTGGAGATCATCTTCCCCGGTCAGGGGTGGGGCTCCAACTTTGCCCGTTGGCTGAGTTACACCCTGGTACGTGCTCTGGCCAATATGTCCCGTTCGATCAATGAGCTGGTCTGGGCGCTGCTGTTTGTGTCTGCTGTCGGTCTGGGTCCCATGCCCGGCATTCTGGCTCTGGGCGTCCATACCTCCGGAGTGCTGATCAAACTCTTCAGCGAAGGAATCGAAAACGTCCAGCAGGAGCCGATCGATGCTCTGGCCGCCACCGGTGCCGGCTTTTTCAAGGTGATTCGTTACGCGGTGATCCCGCAGATTCAGCCGTTTTTCGTCTCCATGACGTTGTACCGATTTGAATCGGATGTTCGCAGTGCCACCATTCTCGGTTTCACGGGAGCCGGCGGGATCGGAGTCTATCTGTACGACAAATTGCGGTCCTACGAGAATCCGGATGTTACCACCATCATGCTGATCATCGTAATCACCGTGGCTTTGGTTGACCGACTGAGTGCCGTCATCCGCAAACGAACAACCTGACAGAGGATTTCATGACTGAAAAACAGATAACTATCCGTGAAGCCGAATGCCGGGATTTAAGAGCTGTTCTCGGCCTGTACGCCGACCTGGGGATGGATGACGGGCAGGTGCTGCCTCTGGAGCAGGCCGAAGCCCTGTTCCGCAAGATGCAGAACTATCCCGACTACCGGTTGTATCTGGCAATGATCGACGAGGTGCCTGTAGGGACCTTCGCCCTGCTGGTGATGGACAACCTGGGTCATTGCGGCGCCCCCAGCGCCATTGTCGAAGATGTGGTGGTCGCACCGGGGCAGCGCGGCAACGGGATCGGACAGGGGATGATGCACTTTGCCTACCGACAAGCACAACTGAAAGGCTGCTACAAGATCGCCCTGTCGACCAATATCAACCGGACCGGTGCCCATCGGTTCTATGAATCTCTGGGATTCCGAAAACACGGCTACAGCTACTTTGTCGATGTCCACCCTTTACCGGAGAACGAAACCTATGGCGGAGATAACTAATTGCGCGGCCCGGACCGAAGCGGTGCTGGAGCTGAACGACGAAGAATTGGACCAGTTGTTGTCCTTTGCTAGAGAGGCGGGCGTGGAAATCATCCGCCAACCGCGAACCGGCCTGCTGATGCAGACCGTCAAGGACGCTTTCGACGCCCCGTTTCATTTGGGCGAAGTCCTGGTGGCCGAAGCCGAGGTGGCTCTGGAGGGCGGCAAAGGCTACGGCATGGTGATTGGAGATTCCCTCCGTCATGCCCTGGGGCGGGCCTGTGCCGAGGTCCTGCTGGACCAGGCCGACCAACTGATGGTGGCTCGCGTGCAGAGACTGCTGACTCAGGCGACCGACCGCCGACAGAGTGTACAGCAACGTGAGGCGGAACTGATTGCCCGGACCCGGGTCCGGTTTGACCTGATGGCAGGGAGTTGATCATGGCGTTTGTAGAGATCGGTTGTCTAGACAACCATGGGATCTTCCGAGCCCTGCTGGACAGTATGGCCCGTCCGGGCACTGTCCGGATGCTGCCCGGGGCCCGGTTGGGTCAGGGGGCGTCTACCACCATTCACCAGTTGATGCAGTCGATCCTCGACCCCGAAGTGAGCCTGAGCGTGGCAGGTGACGACCTGGAAGGTGTCGAAGCGGAGCTGCGCTGGTTGATCGGCAGCCCTGGAGCCGAGACGGATACCGCAGATTTTCTGCTGGTCCCCAGCGGGGACAGTCAAGGGCAAGTCCGTCAACTGAAACGGGGGCAGCTCGATTTCCCCGACGATGGGGCCACGGTGGTCTATGGCGTAGAACGGCTCGCGGAGAACGGTGATGAAGCGGCGATGCCGATGACCGGGCCCGGAATCCGCTCGGTGGTCCGGCCGCGTCTGCAGGGTCTGGGTGACCAGGAACTGAAACACTTGAAAGAAATCAACAGTGAATTCCCCCTCGGGGTGGATGCGATCTTCGCCGACGACGACGGCCGCATTCTATGTATCCCCCGATCGACCCGCTTAGG
>JANQIN010000166.1 GCA_028282145.1 Thermodesulfobacteriota bacterium
TCCGGTGTTCTTCTCTCAGGATCCTTTTTGAAAGGGTCTCAACCGTATCGTCGGGAAGGATTGGGACGACTGCCTGCTGAATAATGGGCCCGGTGTCCAGCCCCTTGTCCACAAAATGAACCGTACACCCACTGAACCTTGCACCATGCTCGAGAGCTTGTCGTTGGACATGGAGGCCCGGGAAGGCGGGCAACAGGGACGGATGAATATTCATGACCCGATTGGGGAAAGTATCCACAAACTGATCGGAGACCAGGCGCATATACCCGGCAAGAACCACCAGGTCCACTTTGGCTTTCAGTAACTCTTCCACCAGGTTGGTGTCGTACATCCCGCGGTCTGAAAAAAGACCGGGATCGATGAATCGGTGGGGTATACCGTGGTCGGCAGCACGTTGCAGGGCACCGGCGTTTCTTTTGTCCGAAAGAACCAGCACCACCTTGCCTGGAATAGCGCCCGAATCACATTGGTCGACAATTGCCTGAAGGTTGGAGCCGTTTCCGGACGCCAGGGCGCCAATGCGAACAGGGGAGGGGGCCATTCCTAAACCAACTCCACGAGGTGGCAGTCGTTGTCCTGACAGGCATCAATTTCGCCGATCAGGTAGGCTGTTTCCTGCAGTCCCTTCAGGCGCATCAGTACATCGTCCGCCTCCTTCTCAGGAACGATGACCACCATTCCAATGCCGTAGTTGAAGGTGCGGTACATTTCGTTTTCTTCGATGTTTCCACCACGACGCAGGTGTTCAAAGACTGCCGGCTTTTCCCAACTGTCCTTTTGAATTCTGGCCTTGGTCTGTTTGGGCAAAACGCGGGGGATATTCTCCAGCAGGCCGCCGCCGGTAATATGGGCCATGCCGCGCACATTGAAATCGCGCAGCAGGTTCAGCAGTGGTTTGACGTAAATACGTGTGGGGGTCAGGAGTTCAAGACCGATCGGTCGGGAGAGCCCATCCAGCTCATCATCAAGGTCGAGACCCATGGCATCAAAAAAGACTTTCCGGGCGAGAGAAAAACCGTTGGAGTGCAGACCGCTGGATCCGATACCGATAATTTTATCGCCGACACGGATGGAGTTGCCGTCGATCAGGTCGTCATAATCGACAACTCCGACGGTAAAGCCCGCCATGTCGTACTCCCCTTCCGCATAAAAACCGGGCATTTCAGCGGTTTCGCCGCCGAGAAGGGCACAACCCGCCATCTGGCAGCCTTCGGAGATTCCTTTAACAATGTCCACGGAGCTTTCGGGAGCCAGTTTTCCTGTCGCGAGGTAATCCAGGAAGAACAGCGGCTCGGCCCCCTGAACGATAATATCGTTGACGCACATGGCCACCAGGTCGATCCCGACGGTGTCATGCTTGTTCAGCTGAAACGCCAGTTTCAGCTTGGTCCCAACGCCATCGGTGCCGGAAACGAGGGTTGGCTTCTTGTATTTTCCGCTCTGCAGGGAGAAAAGCCCGCCAAAGCCGCCGATATCGGTCAGAACCTCCGGGCGAGAGGTGGCTTTGACCAACGGCTTGATCAGATCGACAAACTTGTTGCCTGCATCGATGTCGACACCGGCATCTTTATAGGTCATCGGTTTTTTAGTGGCCAACTTTTCAAACTCCTTTGTCCGAGAAAATGGTGCTCATTACACCACTGGCTCCGGGCCATGTCAATTGCCTTTTGACCGTACTTTACAGGGCTTGAACCCTGTCATATAGTGGAGCCACTTTTGGAGTATACACCGGTACAGGGGCGGCTTATGTCAGAAAAAAACCGAATACGCTCGATGGCAGTGGCCGACCTTGAAGCCGTAACCCGACTGGAGACAATCTGCCTTCAAGACGGTTGGAGTCCCGGACAGTGGAAAACGGAACTCAATGCTGAAGGTGCGGTTGTTCTGGTCGCAGAAGCTCCCAATGGTGTTGTCGGCGTTTTCAGCGGGCGTTGGGTCGCGGGTGAGCTGGAGATCTTCAGGATCGCTACGGACCCGGGTTTTCAAAGACAAGGTGTTGCAACAACTCTTTTACGCACCGTGATCCGGGATTATGTACCGCTTGGGCTGAAGCGCATGCTGCTGGAGGTCCGGCTGTCCAATCTGGAAGCACGGGCTTTTTACAAAAAAAACGGATTTAACACCTGTGGGATTCGCAAAGGGTATTATACCGATGGTGAAGATGCCCTTCTGATGGAACTGCAGGTTTCAAGCTGAACGCCACCCGCTGGGAAGCGAGACTTTTTTCAGAGAGACGTTAGAGAATGCCCTTCTATTCCAGAATAATTCGTCCTGTTTTTTTTCGGTTCGGTCCCGAAACGGCTCACCATATCGCCATCGTGACGTTAAAGGTTATGGGGGGAATCCCCGGGCTGAAAGGAGTGCTGCAGCGTTTTTTTCGCATCCGAGACAGCCGGCTGGAGCAATACCTCTGGGGAAGGCTGTTCTTGAACCCCGTTGGTTTTGCAGCCGGGTTCGACAAGAATGCCGAAGTGGTGGTTCCGCTCTCCAGCTTCGGATTTTCCCATATCGAAGTTGGGACCCTGACCCGGGAAGCACAACCCGGCAACCCCAAGCCGCGTGCCTTTCGTCTCAAACCGGACCGCTCTCTGGTCAATCGGATGGGAATCAACAACCAGGGTGCTGACCGGATCACTGACCGGCTCCTGCAGGAGATCGGCCCTGCAAACGATTTACGGAGGCCCGACTGCCTGGTGGGGGTCAATATCGGGAAGACAACAGCCGTCCCGGCAGATGATGCTGTGGAAGACCAGCTGGCCTGTCTGGAAAGGGTGGCACCCGTGGCCGACTATCTGGTGGTCAACGTGTCTTGTCCCAATGTCAAGGGTCTCACCGGGTTTCAGGCGGCTGACAAGTTACGGCCTCTCCTGGCGGCTCTTCGACAAAAGTTGCGTGACATCGCACCGGGTTGCCCTTTACTGGTTAAGGTGTCTCCCGATCTGGATGAGGAGGGTGTCAACGGATTGGTCGATGTGGCACTTGAATGTGAGTGTGACGGGTTTATCGCCACCAACACCACCACAACCCGGGATGGCCTGAGGACGCCAAGCTCCGAGGTGGCGTCCTATGGGGACGGTGGAATGTCCGGCGCTGCGCTACGGGAAAAGAGTACCCGGGTTCTTGGCCAACTGGCCCGTCGGGTTGATAGAAGAGTCCCGATTATCGGAGTTGGGGGCATTGAAGATGTGGAGTCGGCCTGGGAAAAGATCGTACATGGAGCCAGTCTTGTACAGGTGTACACCGGTTTTATTTATACCGGCCCTTTTCTTGTGCGGGATATTAATCGCGGGCTTCTGACCCGGCTGCAGAAAAACGGGTTTTCTTCCCTGGAGGAGGCGATCGGTTCCGCCCTCTAGAGGCCCAGCGCACCGATGTCGTTATACTGAAAGAAGAACCGATGAACTCTTCCTGACATGCCAGGGGCCCATGGACGTCATCACTTCCCACGAAAATGCCGATTTTGATTGCCTTGGCGCGATGATCGCTGCCAAACGAATCTATCCTGACGCGGAGCTTGTCTTTTCCGGTGCGCGCGAACGGAATCTCCGGGAATTCTTCGTAAAAAGCACCGTTTACGCCTACGATTTTAAAAAGATTCGAGAAATTGATCTGGAGACAATTGAGCGGCTGATCCTTGTTGATGTCCGACAGGCCGATCGCATTGGCCCCTTTGAAGCTGTCGCTCGCAGGGAAGGGGTCGAAGTCCACATCTATGATCACCACCCCGGAGGTGCAGGAAACCTTTCGGGCCAACTTGAGGTCATCGAGCCGGTCGGTTCTTCAGTCACCGTTTTTTGTCACATTTTCATGGAAAGAGAGATTGCTCCCACTCCTGATGAAGCCACCATTATGATGCTCGGGCTTTATGAGGATACGGGGAGCCTGCAGTTCAACTCCACCTCGGAAAAGGATTTTGAAGCGGCCGCTTTTCTTCTGAGGCAGGGAGCCAACCTCAATGTCGTCTCGGACTTTCTGACCCAGGAACTGACCTCCAGCCAGGTCGGCCTTCTCAACGAACTGCTTGAGAACCGACAAACACTCAATGCGAATGGGGTTGACGTTGTGCTGACCCAGGCTTCCATCGACCATTATGTCGGTGATCTGGCGATGTTGGCCCACAAGCTCAAAGACATGGAGAATTACAATGCTCTCCTGATCACGGTTCGGATGGGTGATCGGGTTTTTCTGGTCGGCCGGTCCCGCATCCCCGAAGTGGATGTTGGCGCTATTCTGAGGGAGTTCGGTGGGGGCGGGCACGAATATGCTGCCTCGGGTACGGTCAAAGAGTTGCCGCTGGCCGAGGTGGTTGAACAACTCCGCGTGGTGATTCAACGAAGAGTCAGGCCACTGGATTCTGCCAGACAGCTGATGTCTTACCCTGTCAAAACTTTGCAGGCCCAGACCACGGTCGATGCGGCCCGTGTTTTTCTGACCCGTTACAACATTAACGCTGCTCCTGTCATGGACGAAGGGCGAATTGTCGGTGTGATCAGCCGCCAGGAGACCGAAAAGGCTGCACATCACAAGCTGGCAGAGGTTCCGGTGGAAGAGGTGATGTTTCGTGAATTTACCTCCGCCAGTCCGGATTCCAGCGTGCGCGAGCTGCAGGATCTCATCGTTCGCCACGACCAGCGCTTTGTTCCCATTCTGGAAGGTGAAGACCTTGTCGGGGTTGTCACAAGAACAGACCTGCTGCGTCATATGGTACGAGACAGCCGTATGGTAGATCGGGTCGATGGGGACGTTCAGCCCACCGAGCCGGTTCTCAAACGCCGTCAGCTGGCACGCATGCTGAAGAGCGATCTCCCCAGAGAGATGGTGGCTCGCTTCCTCCTCTTCGGCGAAGTTGCCGGTGATCTTGGGATGCGCATCTACCTTGTCGGCGGTTTTGTACGGGACCTTCTGTTGCGGCGAAGGAATTTTGATGTCGACCTGGTCGTGGAAGGTGACGGAATTGCTTTTGCCGAAGAGTTCACTCGACGAGAGACGTGTCGTGTCCGGTCCCACCAGAAGTTCGGAACGGCGGTGATCATTTTCCCCGATGGGTTCAAAGTGGATGTGGCTTCGGCCCGAATGGAATACTACAAGCATCCCGCCGCCTTACCCGATGTCGAACATTCCTCCATCAAACTGGATCTTTATCGGCGGGACTTCTCGATCAATGCCCTGGCCATCTCCCTGGATCGTCACCGATTCGGGGAGCTGCTCGATTTTTTCGGTGGCCTGCACGACCTGCGGGAGCGGGCAGTGCGTGTGTTGCACAGCCTGAGCTTCATTGAGGACCCTACCCGTGTCTTCCGGGCGATTCGTTTTGAGCAGAGACTGGGATTTCATATTGGCGTTCAATCCGAATATCTCCTGACCAACGCGGTCCGCCGCGGCTTTCTCGGACAGCTCGGAGGCCCTCGGGTTTTGAATGAACTCATTGCAATTCTGAATGAACCTGAACCTTTGGCGGCGATCGAGAGGATGGCAGATCTGGATCTTTTGAAGTACCTGCATCCGAGGCTTGCTTTTACAAAATCCCTCCATGAGAGACTCGAGCAGATCAGCCGGACGTTGCATTGGTTTGAACTGTCCTACACCGGTGAGACCTGGCAGCGATGGTTTGTTTATCTCTTTGCCCTTACCGAGGACCTTTCGGCTTCGGAAGCGGCGCAAATGGCCGAACACCTCGGGATGTCTCCCCAACGGGTAAAGGCCGTCTCATCTCAGGCGGACATGGGGCGCCGGCAATTGCAGCGTCTTGAGTTCGCAGGCCGGTATGACTGCGAGTTGAAGAACTCGGAAATACATGCCATGCTGTGTGATTTGCCGCTGGAGTTATTGCTGTACCTTCTTTCCCGGGCCCAGGGAGATGATCTGAGGCAATCCCTCAGTCGGTATATTGTTGGTCTGCGCCATGCACAATCTCCTCTCACCGGGAAGGACCTGGAAAAAGTGGGTATTCCCCCAGGACCGATCTATCGTAAGCTGATGAAGGAATTGCTGGATCTGGTTCTGGACCAGAAGCTGACCGGAGCCGATGAAGCACTGGCCTATCTGAAGACCCACTATCCGGAACTCCTGCATACGAAAAAAAAACACGGACGTTGACGCTAAAAAACGTTAATATAGGCCGATATTCTCCCGAAGGTGATATGAGATTTCATGAGCTATGAGATTAAAATCCAGAACTTTGAAGGGCCGCTCGATCTCCTGCTGCACCTGATCAAACAGAATGAGATGGACATCGCGGAACTTCAGATTCATGAAATCACCCATCAGTATCTGGAAATTATCGATCAGATGAAACAACTCAACCTGGACGTTGCAGGTGAGTTTCTGTTGATGGCAGCGACACTGCTTCATATCAAGTCAAAAACCTTGCTTCCCATCCCGGAAGATGAGGAGGGGGAAGAGGAAGACGACCCCAGGGCAGAGCTGGTGCGCCGACTCCTGGAGTATCAGAAATACAAATATGCAGCCGAGTCTCTCGAAGAGTTTCCTCTGTTGGGCCGGGACACCTTCATCCGCCGTTATGAACTCCCGGAAGCCGCTCCTGAAGAGGATGCCGGATTGGAGTCCGTGGGATTGTATGAACTTGCGGCGGCGTTTCAGCAGCTGTTGACCAGCCTGCCGACGGAAACAGTTCATGAAGTGATGTCCGAACAGCTTTCGGTCACCGATCGGATCAATCATATTTTGTCACAGCTTTCCAGCCAGCCATCTATGGGCTTTTCAGAGCTTTTTGGCGGTACACCAACCCGGCAGGAAGTGGTTGTCAGCTTTCTGGCGATGCTTGAACTGGTGAAAATGCGTCTTGTCAAATTGGTGCAGGCCGCTTCCATGGGCCCCATCTGGGTACAGGCGGCTGTTGATTTGAGCGGGGATGATATCAGCCAGATCCAGGAGGATCATCTTGGATACCATTAAATTGAAATCCGTTATTGAGAGCCTTCTTCTCGCTAACGGCGAACCGCTGGGAATAAAACGGATTGCAGAAATGCTGGAGTTGCCGAACGCCGATGTCCGGCAGGCCGTGAAGGATCTCATGGAGGACTATGAGTTGCGACAGGGCGGTATTCGTATTGTCGAAATTGCGAACGGTTTTCAGCTCAGAACGCCTGTTGAAAATGGCGCGTTCGTCAAAATGCTGAATGCTTCCAAGCCATTTAAGTTCAGCCGTGCAGCCTTGGAGACCCTGTCAATTATTGCTTATCGTCAACCGATTACCAGATCCGATGTCGAATACCTACGTGGTGTCGATTCGGGAGGCGTACTGAAAACACTGCTGGAAAAACACTTGGTGCGGATTCTCGGTAAGAAGGACGTCCCGGGGCGCCCGATTATCTATGGCACCAGCCCTCAATTTCTAGAGCTTTTCGGATTGAAGGACCTGTCCCAGCTTCCTCCGTTAAAAGAGGTCGGTGCTCTTGAAGAGGAAACTCCATTGCCGTTGCCGGAAAAACAACCGATGACGGAACTTTCCCCATCGAAAGGTTAGCATTTTCTCTATGGCACAGAGCCGTCTGCAAAAAGTTCTCGCTGAAGCCGGTTTGGCCTCCAGACGTGAGGCAGAGCGATGGATTGAGCAGGGACGGGTGACCGTGAACGGTCAAAAGGCAATCCTCGGTCAGCAGGCAGATCCCTGCAGGGACCGCATAGAGGTGGATGGGAAACCCCTGCAGGGTGTACAGGTCAAAACAACCTACCTTCTTTATAAACCCGCAGGTTATGTGACGACGGTGAAAGATCCCGAGGGACGCCAGACCGTTATGAAGTTTCTGGACGGTGTCCCCGGAAGAGTTTTTCCCGTTGGGCGCTTGGATCTCAATACCGAAGGGTTACTGCTGGTGACGAACGACGGTGACCTGGCCCAAAAGCTGATGCATCCTTCTCATCAGGTAGAAAAGACCTATCTGGTCAAAGTTCGGGGAAAGATCGACCCCGAGGCAATAAAAAAGCTGTCCGGTGGACTCCGGCTGGATGATGGACCGACAGCTTTTTTATCGCCTCGGGGTCGATCTTTCCCCGAACTTTGATCAGATAGGTCTTTTCTACCTGATGAGAAGGATGCATCAGCTTTTGGGCCAGGTCACCGTCGTTC
>JANQIN010000169.1 GCA_028282145.1 Thermodesulfobacteriota bacterium
CGCGGCAACCAGGCCGGCGATATGGGCCATATCCACCATGATCAGTGCACCGACTTTGTCGGCGATCCGGCGAAATGCAGGGAAGTCAATTTCGCGGGCATAGGCAGACGCTCCGACGACAATCAACTTGGGCTTGTGTTCCACCGCCAGTCGCTCAACTTCGGCGTAATCGATCGTCTCTTCCGTATTGAGGCCGTAGGGGACGACATTGTACAGGTTGCCGGAGAAGTTGACCGGCGAACCATGGGTCAGGTGACCACCGCAGGCCAGATCCATCCCGAGGATAGTGTCGCCGGGCTCAAGAACAGCCATATAGACGGCCATATTGGCCTGGGAACCGGAGTGAGGCTGCACGTTGGCGTGGTCTGCCCCGAAAATCTCTTTGGCGCGATCGATGGCCAGTTGCTCGGCCGTGTCGACAAACTCGCATCCGCCGTAGTAACGCTTACCGGGATAACCTTCGGCGTACTTGTTGGTCAGAACAGAACCCTGAACCTCCAGAACCCTCTCACTGACAAAGTTCTCCGATGCAATAAACTCCAGGCTGAATTCCTGACGTTGGGTTTCATCCTGAATCGTCTTGGCAATTTCAGGGTCAAAGGCGGTGAGCTGATCCGACATGTTCTCCTCCATGCATGTTGCTTCTGTAACGAGGAAGGGCAGGTAACAGACCTGCCCTTCCTGAAAGATGATTCCGAAGGCCGTCTGGGGCTTCGGGACTTATTTTTCCAGTTGGGCGATCTTGTCGAGGCGACGCTGATGCCGATCGCCCTCAAATTTGCTGTCGAGCCAGGTCTGGACCATCTCCAGGGCCGCATCGGTTTCCAGAACCCGACCACCCATGACCAGGATATTGGCGTTGTTATGTTCCCGCGCCATCCGGGCTGTGAACCGGTCGTGCACCAACGCAGCCCGGATCCCCGGGAATTTGTTGGCTGCAATCGACATCCCGATCCCGGTACCGCAAATCAGAATCCCTTCGGAACCCGGGTTGTTGCCGACCTTTTCGGCGACCTGGGCTGCAAAATCCGGATAGTCGACAGACTGGTCGGCGTCCAAAGTGCCCATATCCTCAACCTGGAGGTTACGGCTTTCAAGGTATTCCTTCAGGGTCTCTTTGAGCCCGAATCCACCATGGTCACTGGCAAGCACCAACATCATGTACTCCCGTTATACCTTCTTGAAGATCAGGGTAGCGTTGGTGCCGCCAAAGCCGAGGCTATTGGTCATGGTGACCTTCACATCGGTCTGACGCGCCTCGTTGGGCACGTAATCCAGATCGCACTCGGGGTCCGGTTCCTCGTAGTTGATGGTCGGAGGAACGGCACCGCGGTCGATCGCCAGGACGCTGTAGACGGCTTCCAGGCCGCCGGCCGCACCCAGGCCGTGCCCGGTCATCGACTTGGTCGAACTGACCATGACCTTGGAGGCATGATCACCCAGGACCGATTTGATGGCCATGGTTTCGAACATGTCGTTGAACGGGGTCGAGGTACCATGTGCGTTGATGTAGTCCACCTCGTCCGGGTTCATCCCGGCCTTGCGCAGAGCCATCTTCATGCACCGTGCTGCCCCTTCGCCACCGGGAGCCGGAGCGGTCAGGTGATGGGCATCGGAAGTCAGACCATAGCCAACGACTTCGGCGTAGATTTTGGCGCCACGCTTCTTGGCAAATTCGTACTCTTCCAGAATCAGGATGCCGGCACCCTCGCCCATAATGAACCCGTCACGGCCCTTGTCGAACGGACGGCTGGCCCCTTTGGGATCGTCGTTGCGGGTGGACAGTGCCTTCATGACGGAGAAACCACCGATACCCAGAGGGGTAATGGTCGCTTCGGAGCCGCCGGCAAACATCACGTCGGTGTCGCCGCGCTGGATCATGTGGAAGGCATCACCGATCGAATGGGTCCCGGTTGCGCAGGCGGAGACGGAGGACAGATTGGGCCCCTTGCAGTTGAACCGCATGGAGATCTGCCCCGGCGCCAGGTTGATGATGGTCATGGGGATAAAGAACGGCGACAGCCGCTTGTACCCACGGTTCATCAGGGTCGAATGATAGGTTTCGATGGCGGGAAGACCGCCAAGGCCGGAACCGACCAGAACGCCCACCTGCTCAGCAATATCGTCGGTGATTTCGAGCCCAGAATCCTGGTAGGCCATCTCGGCAGCCGCCAGGGAGTACTGGATGAAGAGGTCCATCTTCTTCTGCTCTTTCTTGTCGATGAACTCTTCGGCGTTGAAGTCGGTCACCTCACCGGCAATCTGCGTGGAAAACTCGGACGCATCAAACCGGGTAATCGTATCGATGCCAGATTCCCCGGCCATCAAAGCTTGCCAATTTTTTTCGGTGCCGGTGCCCAGCGGAGATACCACGCCAACCCCGGTAACGACCACTCTACGCATGTCTGAAAAACCCTCTCAACGGAGCCTCAGCCAAAACCGTACATCTATTACGATCGGCTGCAAATGCCCTGCGCGGCGTCTTCGTCACAAAACCCTCCTCAGAGTAGCAAGCGCTACGCTTCCGGTGGTTTTGATCCTCATCCTTGCGCAGAACATTTTCTCTCGATCTCATGACGATCCAGGCCTTTGCCTAAGGCTCAAAGAATTAGAAAGCCGGAAACCGGAGAAAGTCCATCCTGAGGATGGTCTTCAAGCTTCCGTTCCGGCCCGGTCGAATGGTAGCGGGAGGGCATGCCCTCCCGCTGGTGCGTTTGATTCTTTTTAGGACTGAGCGTTGATGTAGTTCATCGCGTCAGCGACAGTTTGAATCTTCTCAGCGTCTTCGTCGGAAATTTCGACGTCGAATTCCTCTTCCAGAGCCATTACCAGCTCAACGGTATCAAGGGAGTCCGCACCCAGATCGTCCATGAAGGAAGCCTCAGGGGTCACCTGATCTTCGTCCACACCCAACTGCTCGGCAACAATCTGCTTGACGCGTTCTTCGATAGAAGCCATTACTCTTACCTCCTAAATGAATGTTGATGTCGTGGTTTTCTTTTTTTTGTCGGTCCTACATATACATACCGCCGTTCACAGCCAGAACCTGACCGGTCACATAGGCGGCACTTTCAGAAGCCAGATAAACAACGGCAGCAGCGACATCTTCGGACGACCCGAGACGTTCCATCGGAATCTGCGCTGCCAGTTCCTCCCGCACCTTTTCGGGCAGGGCATCGGTCATATCGGTGGCAATAAAACCGGGGGCAACCGCATTCACGGTGATATTCCGCTTGGCCAGCTCACGCGCGTTGGACTTGGTCATGCCGATAAGCCCGCCTTTACTGGCGCAGTAGTTGGCCTGACCGGCGTTCCCCATCTGACCGACGATGGAGGCGATATTGATGATCCGCCCGACGCGTTGCTTGCCCATGATCTTGGAAACAGCACGGGTGCAGCGAAAGGCACCTTTGAGATTGATGTCGATCACCATATCCCAGGCATCGTCATCCATCCGCATCAGCAGTCCATCACGGGTGACCCCGGCATTATTGACCAGAACGTCGATGCGGCCGAACCTGTCAACGGCAGCCTTCATCATACCATCAACATCGCCCTGTACAGTAACATTTGCCACAACGCCGAGAGCCGGAGTGCCTTTGCTTTCGATCTCCGCTGCAACAGCCTTCACGGCTGCTTCGTCCAGATCAGCGATAACGACAGCATAGCCCTGTTGTGCCAGTGCTTCAACGATCGCTTTTCCAATACCACGACCACCACCGGTCACAACCGCAACACGTTGCTCAGACATTCGGTCTCCTTTTAAACACAGTCACCGCACCCGATTGTAAAAATCGAGCCATAGTAACAGCAGCAGATACTGCCTTGCAAGCACGTTTAACCGGCAATCCCCTGGAGGGATTTCAAGTCTTGTACGTTTGCCGTCTCTTTGCCCTTGGCAATCCGTTTGATCAGCCCGGTCAGTACCTTGCCGGGACCGATCTCGAAAAACGTCTCCACACCCGACTCTGCCATCCGAACGACCGACTGATCCCAGAGAACCGGAGCACTCACCTGCTTTACCAGCAGTTCTTTCACCCGGGAAGCGTCAGAATTCTCCTTGGCCTCCACATTGCTGATCACCGGGATATTCAGAGAATGGATGGTACTTTCAGCCAGAACCTCGTCGAGCTTTTCCCCGGCGGGAGACATCAGGGAACAATGAAACGGTGCACTGACCGGAAGCGGCAGAGCGCGCTTGGCCCCTTGGGATTTTGCCAGTTCACAAGCACGGTTGATTGCGCCGGTATGACCGGCAATCACCACCTGACCCGGGCTGTTGAAGTTGGCCGGTGAACAGATTTCGCCTTCGGCGGCATCACGGCAAATCGCTTCCAAAGTCTCCTGGTCCAGTCCCATGATCGCGGCCATGGTGCCGACACCAACGGGGACAGCGTCCTGCATGAAAGTGCCACGCTGACGTACGATTTTGACCGCCTCGCCAAGATCCAGGGCGCCGGCACATACCAAGGCGGCAAACTCACCCAGGGAGTGGCCCGCGGTAAAGTCAGGTTTCAAATCGGTTTCTGCTTCCAAAGCGCGAAG